>VFZS01000868.1 GCA_016871095.1 Acidobacteriota bacterium | reverse complement strand
GCCCTGCGCAGGCCCTCCTCGTCCGAGACCTGCTCGACGAACCCGCGCGCCTGGAGGATGTCGTATGCGTTGGCCATGGCCCCCTCGTTTGACGCCCGCTGTGAGTCTGCATAGCATCCGGTAACCGCGATATGGTAGGCGACGCGGTGGCCTTTGTCAAATCCCTGCCTTTCCAGTTTGTATCGGCGGAGCCCAGTTTTGAGCGGAACGCTGCAACTCCTGGTGATCGTGGTGCTCGGCGGGCTGGTGCACGGCGTCACCGGCTTTGGGTTCGGCCTCTTTACCATGGGCGTGCTGAGCGTGCTCATGCCGATGGGCGATGCGGTGACCATCGTCTCGCTGATCAACCTGGTCATCACCCTACTGAATCTCTGGACGCTGCGGGGGAGCGTGGACTGGCGCGAGAGCTGGCCGGTTCTCGGCGCGGCCATCCCCACGACGATCCTCGGCGTCTATCTCCTGCGCAGCCTGGACACCGGCCTGCTGCGCACGGGCGTGGGGGTGATGATCCTCATGGGCTGCGCGGTGGCGCTCTGGTCGCCGCAGCGCGCCCGGCTGCGTGGGGCCAATCCGTGGGGCTATGTGGCCGGACTGGTCGGCGGGGTCTTTGGCGGCGCGCTGAACACCGGCGGGCCGCCGGTGGTGCTGTACACGCTCCTGCGCGGCTGGGACAAGGCCCGGACCAAGAGCGTGATGACGGTCTACTTTGCCGGCACGGGCATCCTGCGGGTGGCCCTGCTCATCGCCACGGGTGTGGCCACGGCACAGCGGCTGCAGCAGGGCGTGGTGCTGCTCGCGCCGGCGGCGGCGGCGACGTTCCTGGGGACGCGGGTCTTTCGCCGGATGAGCACGCCCGTGTTTCGCTACGCCGTCACCGGGCTGTTGGCGCTCCTGGCCGCGCGGACGATTCTATCCTAGCGTGACGGCCCTTGTATGATGATTGTGTGACATTGGCAGTAAGGGCATACTAGCCCTGACCGCACGGGGCGACAGGCCGTTGACCCTCAGGTGGCACGAGGCCGTGGGTGAGCATGGGTCGTCGTCCCGTTCCATTCTGCAGCCCGAACAGTTGCCTGGGCCTCGAGCCCGTATCTCGCAAGGCTGGGCGGGAAGGAGCACAGACATGTCGGCAGGAGTCTTCGTCGGGATCGATGTCAGCAAGGCACACCTGGACATCGCCGTGCGACCGCACGGCGAGCCGTGGCGCGAGAGGCGCGATGAGCGCGGCATCGCGGCGCTGACCGCCCGTCTGCGGGCGCTGCAGCCCGAGTTGGTGGTGCTGGAAGCCACCGGAGGCCTGGAGATCGAGCTGGTGGCCAGCCTGTTGGCTGCAGGGGTACCCACTTGCGTGGTGAACCCGCGGAACGTGCGCCAGTTCGCCCAGGCCGGGGGACGTCTGGCCAAGACCGACCGTCTGGATGCCGCGGTGCTGGCCCATTTCGCCGAGGCGATGAAGCCCACCCCTCGGCCTCTGCCCGATGCCCAAACCCGCGCCCTGGAGGCCCTGCTCACGCGCCGTCGGCAGCTGGTGGAGATGGTGACGGCCGAGAAGAACCGCCTGGCTGCCGCCTACGAGAACGTGCGTCCGAGCCTGCAGACGCACCTCCAGTGGCTGCAACACGACCTGGCCCAACTGGACAACACCCTGCATGACGAGATTCGTCGCAGCCCCGCCTGGCGGGAGAAGGACGATCTGCTGCAGAGTGTGCCTGGTGTCGGCTCGGTCACCGCCTACACCTTGATCGCCGCCCTGCCGGAACTCGGTCAGTTGACCCACAAGCAGATCTCCGCCCTGGTGGGCGTGGCCCCGCTGAACCAAGACAGCGGCCCGCGACGAGGCCCACGCCTGGTCTGGGGTGGCCGCGCCGAGGTGCGCGCCACGCTGTACATGGCCGCCCTGTGCGGCACACGCTACAACCCGGTGATCAAGGCCTTCTACCAGCGGCTGCTCGCCGCGGGCAAGCGCAAGAAAGTGGCGCTGACCGCCTGCATGCACAAGTTGCTCATCATCCTGAATGCCATGCTGCGCTCCGGACAGCCGTGGCGCGACATGACGCTGGAGCCCAGCTAATACAAAGCCGGCCTTGACAAACAAGACAGTTGCTCACCCCGTTCGGGGTGACAGCGAGGCGG
>VFZS01000867.1 GCA_016871095.1 Acidobacteriota bacterium | reverse complement strand
GTCGCCCAGGAAGGCCCACACCTTGCGCGCGGTCTTTTCGAGCAGCCCGCGGTTCTCCAGATACCGCATGAAGCGCGCCTGGTAGATGGCGTTGATGGGGCCCAGCCCCATCGACACGGTGGGGAACTGCCAGAAGTCCGGCATCAGCCAGGGATGCGGGTAGGACGACAGCCCAGGATGCTCGCGCAACTCGTGCCGGAAGTTGCGCAGGTGCTGCTCGCTGAGCCGCCCTTCCAGGAAGACGCGCGCGTAAATGCCTGGCGAGGCATGACCCTGGAAGTAGATCAGGTCTCCGGGCTGGTCCCCGTACGACCCGCGGAAGAAGTGATTGAACCCCACCTCGACCAGCGTGGCCAGCGAGGCGTAAGTCGAGATGTGCCCGCCGATGCCCGGATCATCCCGGTTGGCCCGCACCACCATGGCCATGGCGTTCCAGCGGATGAGGCTCTTGATCTTCCGCTCCAGCGCGCGGTCGCCGGGGTAGGCCTCCTCCTCCGCCCGCGGGATGGTGTTGAGGTAGGGCGTGGTGGCGGCGGGCGGCGGCGCCGCGCCACGCCGGCCAGCCGCCTGGACGAGGCGCTCCAGCAGGTAGCGGGCGCGTTCCGGACCGGCCTCGCGGACTATGTCATCCAGCGCTTCCAGCCACTCGGCGGTTTCCTGTGGATTGGGGTCGTCAGAGGAGATGGGTCTGCTCTCGGGCATGTGTACCCAGCCTTACTCTCAGGATAGCGGTAGTCAGCCGCGCGGCGCGGAGTACAATGGGCGGATTCCGATGAGCGCGTTGATGGCGGCCGCCTGCGGCGGCATGTTGGTGTTCGGGATGGCGATGGCGCTGCTGGGCGCGGTGCTGCCGGTGGTGTCCGAGCGAGTACACATCCAACTGGGGCAGGTGGGGACGCTGATCGCGGGGCTGGACCTGGCCATGCTGGCGAGCATGCTGGGTTTGGGCGTGGTGATGGACCGCTACGGGAAGAAGTGGCCGCTGGTGGGCGGGTCGGCGCTGGTGGGGGCGGGGCTGCCGGTGATTGCGGCGGCGGGCGAGTGGCGCATGCTGCTGGTGGGGGCGATGCTGCTGGGCGCGGGAGGCGGGGCGCTGAACGGGGCCACCAATGCACTCGTGGCCGATCTCCACGCCGACCCGCGCAAGAAGACCGCGGCGCTCAACCTGCTGGGCGTGTTCTTCGGATTCGGAGCACTGCTGCTGCCGTTCGTGATCGGGGCGCTATTGGAGGAGCTGGGACTGGAGCGAATCCTGCATGTGGCGGCGGGATTCAGCCTGGCGCTGGCGGCGGCGTGTCTGGCGCTCAGGTTCCCGCCTGCGAAGCGGGCAGAGGGCGTGCCCCTGCGGGAGGTGGGACGGCTGGCGCGCCAGCCGTTGGTGATACTGTTCGCGCTGATGCTGTTCTGCCAGTCGGGTAACGAGTTCACGCTGGCGGGCTACACGGCGACGTACTTGGGCCGGGACCTGGGCTTTGCGGTCCGGGAGGCGTCCTACTGGCTGGCGGGGTACTGGGGGGTGGGCATGGCGACGCGAATCATCTGGAGCCGGGTGCTTCTGCGAGCCAAGGGTCCGCCGGTGGTGATGGGCAGCGCCCTGGCGACGGCCGCGGGGATTGTGTTGCTGGCGACGGCCCGCTCATCCGCCGCCGGCGGGCTGGGCGTGCTGGTAACGGGGGCGAGCATCGCGGGCATCTACCCGACGGTGCTAGGGCAGGCGGGCAGCCGCTTTGAGGAGCACTCCGGGACGGTGTTCGGGATTCTGTTTGCGGTGGCGCTCACCGGGGGCATGGCGCTGCCATGGGTGGTCGGGCAACTGGCCGAAGCGCGCGGCCTGCGCGCCGGCCTGCTGGTGACGGCGGCGGCCTCGCTGGCGGTGTGCGGGTTGCAGGTGGTGGTGTCGCGGCGCACGGCTATCGAGCGCGGGTCTCGATAACAACTTCCTTGCGCAGGCCCGCGGCCTCGAGCACGAAGACGTTGTTGCCTGGCGCATCTCCCAATTGCAGCCGGAGATCCCACACGCCTGGGAATAGCGAGTCAAGCGAAGTGATCGAGAGCACGCGGCCCCCGCCATCCAGGGCGGCTGCGGCAGGCTCGGCCGCTGCAATCAGCCCGGCGGGATCGGTCACGCGGAAGAG
>VFZS01000866.1 GCA_016871095.1 Acidobacteriota bacterium | reverse complement strand
GATGGGGTTGCCGCTGAGCTACCTGGAGCACTACGGGCCCCGCGTGCGGGCCGTCCAGTTGGATCGCCTGCAAGCCGCGGCCGCGAAGTACTTCGATCCGGAGGCATCGGCCATCGTGGTGGTGGGCGATGCCGAGAAACTGGTCCCGCCACTCGAGAGGTTCGGCCCAGTGAAGGTCGAGGAGGCTCAATGAAGATCCTCAGCTCCCGCGAGGTGATGCGGAGCCCGATCTTCCGCGTCACCGAGGAACACGCCGTGGCCCCGGACGGATTCCAGATCCGCCGCAGCATCGTACAGCACGGCGGTTCGGCGGTGATGCTGGCGGTGGATGAGCGGGGCCGCGTTCTGCTGGTGCGCCAGTACCGGTTGCCGGCGCGGGCCAGCCTGTGGGAGCTGCCCGCGGGCCGCCTGGATGAGGGCGAGACGCCGCTGAAGGCGGCCCGGCGGGAACTTCTCGAGGAAACCGGCTACCGCGCCCGCACATGGAAGAAGCTTGTCTCCTTCTACGCCAGCCCGGGCTACGTCTCCGAGAAGCTGACCATCTATGTCGCCACCGGCCTCGCCCGCGGCCAGGCGCAGCCCATGGACGACGAGCGCATCGAATGCCGCTGGTTCACGCAGCGCGAGTTGCGCGCCTGGATCCGCGCCGGCAAGCTCCGCGACGCCAAGACCCTCATCGGGCTGTTGCTGTGGAGCCCTTCACGCCCATGGCCGCGGCGCTCCGGTGGGGCGAGCCTCCAGGCTTGCGGCCGGTTTTCAAGCCGGCCTCGCGCCAGCGGCCGCAAGGCCCCGCTGTGACCTCGCTGTTCAGCCAAGCGGCCCGCTCAGCAGGCCAAGGCTACTGCACCGAGATCTTGACTTCGGGGCCGGGGATCGAGGCGGCAGTGAGTTGGAGGGTGGCCATTCCCGGGCGGAAGTCCGGTTGGTACCCGGAAGTCCACGCGGCAGAGATCCAAGGCGCCGGGCCGGCCGACGGAGCAACCGCCATCCTACAGCTCGCCGAGTTCCTTCAGAATCAGCTCATAGTGCTGGCCGGAAAGCCGGAAGCCGTGAGCCCGCAAGTCATCCAGCTTCTCGCGAACACTGCCGATCAACCCAAGAACCTTGGCATGTGCATAGATCATCGGTGTACGGATCACCGTCATTCCGCGCAACCTGGCGCAGCGCACGGCTCGCCGCTCGTCCATCAGCAACGGAATTTTTCCCAGCGCCTCCGCCACCAGAATGGCTTCGCTTTCGCCAAGATCCAGTCGATGCTGGCGGCGGAGCGCAATCACTTGCCTGGAATCGGGTGGGGCGGCGACCTCAATCCACTCACCGAGGGCCGCTCGAACCGCTCTGCCAACTGGGTAGGCCGCGCCTTGCTCGACGCCCTCGCGATGAACCGCGGGCGGGATGACCAGCATTGCGTAGATCTGCCGGATAAGATCCAGGTCTGACAACAGCGCAAGGTAGTTCAGCAGGCTGGTGTCGGAGACAACCGCGCTCACTGGTTGCGCTTCGCGGCGTGGTCCTGACGCCAACGCCGGAGCTGCTCGAAGTCCGCTTCGTCGAGTTCCACGATGAAGCCGGACCCCGAGCTCCGGAGGAAGTCCAGGAACTCGACGCGGGTGAAACCGAGCATTTCGGCGGCTTCGCCGGTGGTGATTCGCTGTTCGCGGTAAAGCCGCAAAACGGTTTGCTCCTTGACGGAGCGCACCAGTTCGGCTTCGGCGGTCTCGTCCACCGCGCCGTCGGGAACCTCAAGCTCGAATGCCAACTTCATGCCGTGGCGTCGTGCAATTCCATTCTACCGCGGTGAATGGATAGCCGCCGCTACTGCACCGCGATCTTCACCTCCGGGCCGGGGATCCTTGTGGGGCGGGCCTCCAGGCCTGCAAGCCGGCTTCCCAGCCGGCTTCCCTACTGCACCGGGATCTTGACCTCCGGGCCGGGGATCTAGGCGGCGGTGAGCTGGAGCGTGGCCTGCTCCGGCGGAAGTCCCGAGGGGACCCGGAAATCCACGCGGTAGAGATCCAACGTGCCGGGCCAGCCGACGGTCAGAATCTCACTCGCGTGGGCAGGAGCTGCTGCGGAGGGTGGGGCTGAGGCCGTAGTTACGAATCATGACAGCATCCAGACTGATGCTATGATGAC
>VFZS01000865.1 GCA_016871095.1 Acidobacteriota bacterium | reverse complement strand
CGCTGACTGGGCCCGCTGCCCGGCCTCGTACTGGTTCTTCTCGGTGTCCAGCTCCAGATCGAACAGGTTCTCGAGATCGCGCCCCATGCCGCCCCCGCCACCCCCGCCACCGGAGCCGCTGCGTCCGAAGGCGATCTGGATCTGCCGGAACAGGGACTCCGCCCGCAGCAGATGCTGCAAGGCCTTCTGCTCCGGCGGCAGCGCTTCGCGCCAGGCGGCGGTCTTGAGCTTCTCGGCGGCCTCACCCATTGCCTCCGCGGCGCGCGTCATGTTCTCGGAGAAGCTCTGGAACTCCTGGTTGGTTCCCGCCAGCTCGCGCCGCACCACCCGCGTGGCCAGCGAGCGGGCCTGGTCGCGCAGCTTCGACTGCATGTCCGCCAGGAACTTGGCGTTCTCGGCCGCCGTGGCGCGCTCCGACTTGCCGCGCAACTGGTTCCAGGTGGCGGCGATGATTTCCTTCTGCCGCTGCGAGATGCGGTTCTGCGAAGCGCCCGCCTCGCCGCCGCCCCCGCCTCCCATCTGCTGGGACTGCGAGTACTCCCGCTCGAAGGGCTGCGCCTCGAGGAAGAACATGTCGGTGCGCGCGCTGGTCCGCGCGTCGCGCGCGGTGGCGTACACGCTGACCAGGTCCCCCGGCACTAACTCAAAGTCCTCCAGATAGAGCACCGCCGACCCCTCGGCCTGCCGCTGGCCTGTGGCGACCGGCACGGGGATCTTCTCTTCCGGGCCTCCGTTCACCGCGTAGTGGAGGGTCAGCTCCTGCAAGCCGAAATCGTCTTCCGCCGCCGCGACCAGGGTCACCTCCTCGATGGGGCTTACCCTGGCGTCGCGCCCCGGACGCATGAGCCGCACCGCGGGCGCGGATTCCTTCTGCACATCGATGAAGTAGTCCTCGGTGAGCCGGACAGTCTCGTCGCGCTCCCTGGCCGCCAGATGATACAGCCCGTCCTTCAGCATGGTCAGCCGCGCGGCGGTGAGATTCCCCGCGCCGCCCTGCAACGGGATGTGCGTGCCGTCGTCCAACACCACCGTTCCGGTGGCCAGCGGCCGGTCGGTCTGGACCGCGATCTCGGCCTGGGTGCCCTCGACCGCGCGCAAGTCCCCGCCCGGGTCCTCGACGGTCTCGGGCAGCCCCGTCCAGGCCGGGAAGCGATAGGTCACGCGGATGCGCTTCACCGCGGGCAGGTCGATCACCTGCAAGGTGAACGTACTAGTGCGTAGCACACCGGCCTCGACGTAGTAGTCCACTGTCTCCGGCAGACCAGCGAAGAGAAACTCGTAGGCGGAACCGGCGGCCTGCGGCTGCATGAGGGCCTCCTCCCATTTCGCCGCATTGCGGTACCTGGCCAGCAGCCGCACCCGCTGCGCCTGGAAGCCCACCAACTGCGCGGTGATGATCTGGCCCGCGCCGCGGCGCAGCGTCCGGTTTCCGGGCGTCACCCGGATCTCGTAGTAAGGCTGAACCTGCACGCGGGAGGGGCCCGCCCACAGCAGCGCGGCCCCGTAACCGAGGTAGCCCGGCCCAGCCACGATCAGCCACAGCAGCACGCCGAGGGCGGCGGCGGCCAGCGATGCGAACGCCGCCATTCTTCGCCCAGTGACCACACTCGCAGGCTGGGCGGCCTCGGCCACCGGCTGCGCGTCGGCGGCCAGCAGCTCGAGGAACGGATTCTCCGGCTCCCGCGCGCTTCGCTCCGCCACCGTGAGCAGGCGCTGCTCGAATTCGGGAAACCGCTTCTCGGCGGCGCGCGCGGCGCGCGCCCGCGTGATCATGAGCACGGGAACGATCAGCCCGAAGCCCGCGGCCAGCGCCACCGCGAAGAACAGCGCCGCCCGCGCCGCCAGCGCGCTGCCGTCCGAGAAGGCAAACCGGTTGATGAGCCACACCAGGACCACGGTGGCCACCAGGCTCGAGACGGCCACCGCCGTCGCGCCACGGCACCAGGCCAGTCTCCGGATGCGCCTCTCCACGCGTCCCAGATATTCGTTGAGCTCGTCGAGTGCGTTCATCTTCAACCTCGCCCGCTCAGAAAGCGTGAAAAGAACTGTTCGGCGGTGCGGGCGGCAGGCCGGGTACCCTCTGGGTGGGCCTGCCCCACGGTCCAACCAGGGCGCTCTGCCCGTCGTGGGACAGGCGGTTT
>VFZS01000864.1 GCA_016871095.1 Acidobacteriota bacterium | reverse complement strand
TGGGCGTAGCGGAAAACACGCTGGTCGGCATCGCGGGCTAGCATTACTCTGTTAAGTAGTTGACGCCGTTTGTTGCATCTGCTAGCATGAGAGCATGAAGTGGAATTCCGCACACTGGCAGCGAAAGATTACGGCTCTCCAGAAGTTCATCGAACCGCTTGTGGCGGAGATCGGCCGAAGCGAGCGGCGTGAGAGCGCAGCGTTGTACGTACAAGGCCTGTTAATGCCGGGGCACCGGAAATCGATTGAGCCGATGGCCGAGCGTCTGCGCGTAGACAGCCAGAAGCTCCAGCAATTCATCAGCGACAGCCCGTGGCAGGACCGGCAGGTGTGGCAGGCGATCCGCCGCGAGGTCATCCCTGTGGTGGAACCGCTGCAAGCCTGGGTCGTAGACGAAACTGGATGGTTGAAGCAGGGCGATGATTCGGTCGGAGTCAGCCACCAATATTGTGGGGCGGTGGGAAAACAGGCGCAGTGCCAAGTCGCCGTCGAATTGGTGGTCAGTGACGGTGAGGTGGCGGCGCCCGTGGGAGGACGGCTGTACTTGCCGGAACGTTGGGCCAAGGATTTACCGCGCCGGCAGAAAGCAGGCATCCCCCATGCCGTGACCTTTCAAACCAAGCCGGAGATCGCGGGGGATTTGATTGAGGAGGCGCTGGCCGACGGTCTAACGGCAGCGCCGATTCTGGGGGACGCCGTTTACGGCAATGCCGCCGAGTTGAGGAGGCGTGCCCGCCGGCTGGGGCTGGAATATTTTTTCAACGGAGAAGATCACTGGCTCGCGTGGACCCAACGGCCCAAGCTCAGCCGAGGTCCGAAGTACTGGACCGTCAGCAAGTCCGCACCGAAAGCCCAGCGACTGCGCGAGTTGGCTGACGCCTTCCAGGCCGGGCAATGGCAGGCAGCGGGCTGGCGAGCGGCCGATGGCGAGAAGCGGGCCACGCGGCTGGCATGGAAGCAGATTTACTTGAACAGCGATTTGGATGAGGGTAATGGACAGTGGCCGCCTTGCTGGTTGGTGGTGGATTGGCCGGAAGACCAGGCGGATCCCTACCATGTTTACGTCGCTTGCCTCAAGCAACCACCGGCCAAAGGACGGATGCTGCGATTAAGCCGTGGGCGTTGGCCCATCGAACAATATTTTCAACGCGGCAAGGACGACTTGGGGTTGGACCATTATGAAGGCAGAAGCTGGCGGGGCTTTCATCATCACCTGACGATGTCCGCCGTCGCTTACCTGTTCGTGGCGGTCGATTATCTCCGCGCCAAAAAAAACTTCCGACCTGACGTGGGAACAGGCATTGCGAGAGATGCAGCCGTTAATCGTGCGTTCACGCGGCTTCTGTCCCTGCTGCCTCACCGAGTTTGAGGATTTCTTGCCGGTTCGTACTTAACAGAGTAATACTAGGTGCAGTTGCTCACTTGCGAGCAGGGTCCATGGACCTAGTTGCGCCCGGTTGGTCAGTTGCCTCGCCTTCTCGATGACCTCGAGTGCCTCCTTCAACCGGCCGGTGATCCGGAGCAACTCGCTCAGGTCGCCCGCTACGCCCGAGGCGAGCCACAACTGCCCGCCCTGCTCTGCCTTGCGAAGAATGTCGCGCATCATCTTCTCGGCTTCGTCCACCTGGCCGGCCTGGTGGAGCGTACGGGCCAGGACGCCCGCGTGGCTGAGCGCACTCTCCGTGTCTTTGATCTCTTCTGCCATGCGGCGCACGAGCGGCACGACCGCCGCAAGGGTCCGAACCGATGGGTCTCGAACGATCACCTGCTCCACCAATGCGCTCGCTTCGTTCCACTTCTCTCTCCGCATCAGGTACGGCACCGCGCCGAGCCCTGCTCGAAGGATCAACCGGCCGCCACCCCGCATCTCTTGACCCACACCAGCAAGAAACCCGGCGCTCCAGAACTCCGCCATCTCGACGTCCACGGCCGCCTGGCACGCCTCGCCCGCCTGCTCCCGGCCAGCCTCCGCCACGCCAGGGTGTATGCGGTACTCATTCCCTACAGCGTCCACCAGCCCCACGGCCTGCAACGGCTTCGAGCAAGTCTCGGTGTCCGGGGCATCGCCCGCTCCGCCAAGCCGCTTCCAGTAGTTCGGCCAGACTTGCGTTACGATCCACTCTTCCCGGTCCCCCTCCTCCAA
>VFZS01000863.1 GCA_016871095.1 Acidobacteriota bacterium | reverse complement strand
ACGAAGCGGCGACCGGTGCGCACGCAGGCCACGCCCGTCGTGCCGCTGCCCATGAAGCAATCCAAGACAGTATCACCAAGATTTGTAGTCGTCTCGATGATCCGCTGCATGAGTTCGACCGGCTTCGGCGTCTCGTGCCCGTTCGCCTTCGCTGGCGGGTACTGCCATACGCTCGACACCTTGCCCGGGTTGTTGAAGGTCGGCCGCAGGTGCTCGTACTCGCGGCGCAGGTCGTCATACTCGCGGCGCAGGTCGTCATACTCGCGGCGCAGGTAGTCGCCGCCGGTGGCGTTGAACAGGGAGCGGAGCCATTCGTAGGCCTCTCGCGTTGGAGGGTTGAAGCAAGATGATGAAAACCACTTCTGCGTTTGACTGGTACACGCAACGCCTTTCCATGCGCACCATGCGGCGTTTATCGTGGCGTTATCAATCCCAGCACGGTCACGCTCCCCAGCCAAATACGCCCGCAGCGGCTCAAAGATAAAACCCCGGCATTCGTCGCTCTGCGCCGTCCACTGGCCGTCGTCGGCGTGGTAGACGATGTATTCCGCGAAGTCCTGAAAGCGCCGCAGGTTGCCGACCAGCGTGTAGCCGTCGAGAAAGCCCTTCATCGAGTGCGCCCCCTGCTCGTTGTACTTATCCCACGTGATCCAATTCTGCCGCGGCCGGCCGTGCTTGGCGATCATGCGCGACAGGTCGACCAGGACGCCGGGCTCAGAATGAAAGCACCAGAACGCGCCCTGCCGCTTGCAGCCCTTCGAGGCGGCCGCAATCCACGTCTCGCACCATTGCAGGTAGTCGGGAATCTTGTCCCATGCCGCCTTGCCGATGTTGTAGGGCGGGTCAACCACAACGGCGTCGCACTCCACCGGCAATACGTCCAGGCAGTCTCCGAGGTACAGTGTCACGTCGTCCATATTCATCGTCTTAGCCATCTAACGTCTAAGCTGAGCTGCGCGGCTGTTCCGCGTCAGCTCCAGCGGTAGTTAGACGGAGGCACAAGGGGCATTTCGGCGCTCGTTCAATTTGCTTGTGCCAATCCAATTCGCTGTAGGCAACTGCGGGGCTTCCGCAAATAGCCTTGCCATTCTTGTAAAAGTGCTTGTATTTGGATTGCTTTGCCTTCAGCCACATTTCGGGCCTCCGTCTAATTAACAAGGTTCAGCGGCGCGGCGAGTAGGTCAAGCTGCTCCGCTTCGCTCTCATCTAAGCCGCGTCCGCTGCAACCAGGTGTTAGGCGGAAAAGCGGCGGCTGTGCGAGGATCGGCGCGAGCCGTTCCCGCGTCAGTTCAATGTACTCCGCGTTCAATTCAATCGACACCGCGCGGCGACCGTGTTGGATGGCGACGAGTGCGGTTGTGCCCGCGCCGCCGAAGGGGTCGAGGATGGTCTGGGGAACTGGCGGTAAATACTCAGCGCACTTGCCCGCCAGCAAACGCAACAACCAGGCGGCACGGTCGCACTCTGCACCATCGGGAAAGGTAAAGCCGGGCGTGTCCCAGTCATAGCCCAGGTTGGCATAAACTGGCGCATAACAGGCGCAGGTGGGACGCCAGCCGACGGTGCGGGATTCATAGTGAAAGTTCGGATGCCCCTTTTTGCTACCTGCCGGCGTCATAGCATTTTTCACTAGCCCATCGCCGCCGCGTATATTCCCACGTGGCTTATAGCCTGGCGCATCTGGAACCAACTGGCCCTTCTCCACCACCCTCTCCCACGGCTTCCCGCACGCCGGGCAGCATCCGCGCTCGCTGGTGCCTGCCAGGATGCACGGCTCGATCAGCTTCGGGGGGAAGGTGGCGAAGTGGTCACCGCTGTAGCGCTTCGTGGCGACCGTCCATACGCTGCGGCGGTTGCGGCCTGTTGGACTAACTCCATAACCACTCGCACCGGGAGCGTACCGATTGTTCAACCACGGGGTGTTGCCGCTTGGTGAAATCGTCTTGTCTTCCGGTCTTGGTTGCGGTCTGTCTGCGCTTGCCGCTTTCTCCTTCACCGCCTCCGCGTCGTAGTAGTACCGCGCCGACTTCGTGAGCAGGAAGATGTACTCGTGCGCCTTCGTGCAGCGGTCGGTGACGCTCTCCGGCATCGGGTTGGGCTTCGCCCAGATGATGTCTTGACGCAACCACCAGCCGTCCGCTTGCAGGGCGAA
>VFZS01000862.1 GCA_016871095.1 Acidobacteriota bacterium | reverse complement strand
GGGACGCCTGGAAGCGCTACACCGAGACCGGCTCGTGGTACTACGAGGTGCTGGAAGCCGGCTACAAGGACAACATGACCGACTTGCAGGCGGCGCTCGGCATCCATCAGTTGCGCCGCCTGGACGACTTCATCCGGCGCCGCCGCAAGATCGCGGCCGCTTATGATGCCGCGTTCGCCGGTCTCGAGGAATTGGAGCTGCCGCGCCGCCTGCCCGGGCGCACACACACTTACCATCTCTACCCGGTGCGGCTCCGCCCCGGGCGGCTGCGCCTGGAACGTCCGGGCTTCATACAGGAGCTGCATCGCCGCAAGATCGGCGCCAGCGTGCATTTCATCCCGCTGCACCGCCATCCCTTCTACCAGCGCGCCTACGGTTATCGTCCCGAGCAGTTCCCGGTGGCCGAAGAGATGTACCGCGGCCTGGTGTCGCTGCCGCTGTACCCCGCCATGACCGGGGAGGACGTGGACGACGTCGTCGCCGCGGTTCAACAGATTATCGAGGAACACCGCGGCTGAAGGCGCCACGGCCCCCGGCAAGAGAGGAACCACAGCCATGTTGGAGAGCTTGAGCAGTCTCCGTCCCAAGGAGACCTTGCCGCGCATCCTGGCGGACTTCCTGGTCGTGCAGTTGGCGGCGGCGGCGGCGGTGGTGGGCGTGCTGCTGGTGCGGCTGCACGAGCGTCCCCAGGTGGACGGCGCGCAGTTGAGCGAGGCCATGGGAGAGTACTACCTCACCACCTTTTTGCCTTTGTCGCTGATCTATCCGGCGGTGTTCCTGCTCAGCGGGATCTACACGCGCACCCGGTTCTACGCGTGGAAGTACAAGTGGTGGGTGGTGGTGCGGACCACGCTGCTGGCCACGCTGCTCTATCTGTTCGCCAACTTCCTGCTGACCCGTGCCGAGGCGCTGCCGCGCAGCGGCGCGCTGGCCTTCGCCTGCCTGGCGGTGTGTGGGACGGTGGGGGCGCGCTGGCTCAAGCACACGCTGCTGGATCCTGAAGCGGCCCTGCCGGCCGAGGCGCCCGCCGTCGCGCCGGACCGCGTGCTGGTGGTGGGCGGCGCCGGCTACATCGGGTCGATTCTGGTCCGCAAGCTGCTGGAGGCGGGCCGCCAGGTGCGCATCCTGGACAGCCTGGTGTACGGAGACAGCGCCATCCGGGAAGTCCTGGACCATCCCCGGCTGGAGCTGATCCGGGGAGACTGCCGCAATATCCAGGACATGGTGAGCGCGGTCAACGGCGTCCGCGCCATTGTCCATCTGGGCGCCATCGTGGGCGATCCCGCCTGCGAGCAGGACCGCCGGGCCGCCCTGGAGGTCAACTACGCGGCCACCCGCATGATGATCCACATCGCCAAGGGTCACGGCGTGGAGCGGTTTGTATTCGCCTCCAGTTGCAGCGTCTACGGGGCCTCCGAACACCTCATGGACGAGAACTCCGAGGTCCAGCCCATCTCCCTGTACGCGCAGACCAAAGTGGATTCCGAGCGCGCGCTGATGGACGCGCGCTCCGCGGACTTCCACCCCACCATCCTCCGGCTGGCCACCGTGTTCGGGCACTCCTACCGGCCGCGCTTCGACCTGGTGGTCAATCTGCTCACCGCCAAGGCCCATCAGGAAGGAGTAATCACCATCTACAACGGCCAGCAGTGGCGGCCGTTCCTGCACGTCCGCGACGTGGCCGGGGCCATCGTCAAGACGCTGCACGCGCCCGTCTGGGTGGTGAGCGGCAAGGTCTACAACCTGGGCGACTCCCGGATGAACTACACGCTGGCCGAGGTGGCCGCCAAGATCCAGGCCGCCTTCGCCGGCACCCGGGTGGAGCACGTAGAAAACTCCGACCGCCGCAACTACCGCGTTTCCTTCGAGCGCATCGCCAACGAGCTGGGTTTTCACTGCACGGTACGCCTGGAGGAAGGCATCGAGGAGCTGCGGCGAGCCTTGCAGCAGGGCCAGGTGGCGGATTACACCGACGTGCGCTATCACAATCAGCGGTTCTTGCAGACCTGGGGCAGCCCGGTGTACCGCGATGAGGTGGATGCGCAGGTGATGGCCGCCTTCGCCCGCGCCTTGCAGGATCCGCACCGGGCCCGGGCCGCGACGGGTCAGGCGGCCCGCTGAACGCCCTGCCCTCCAGCAACTTGGCTGACCTGGAT
>VFZS01000861.1 GCA_016871095.1 Acidobacteriota bacterium | reverse complement strand
GAGTGGTCGCCGTGATGCGCAAGAACTTACGCCACCGCGGCTAGTGTTGTGCAGCCCGTGGCGCAGGCCATCGTTTTGTGTGGCCTGCGCAACCGCTCCCTGACGGTCGCGGCTCGGTTACGGCATTCGCGCCTCTAACCGAGCCACAAGTGGGTGCCCCCTGGGCAGCGAGTGGTCGCCGTGATGCGCAAGAACTTATGCCACCGCGGCTAGCGGCTTGACAGCGGCTCCAGCCATCGCCGACCATGACATTTTATGCCCGAAATCCCCCCTCCCCTCAAGCCCCCCAAGCGTGTGCTGCTGGGACCCGGCCCGACCACGGTGGAGCCGCGCGTCTACGCGGCCATGCAACTGCCTATCGTCAGTCACGTGGACCCCTTCTTCTACCAGGTAGCCGAGGACATCCGTATCATGCTGGGCCCGGTCTTTGGCACCGAGAGTCACTTCCGCATGGTGATCTCGGGCACTGGCTCCTCCGGCATGGAAGCCGCCATCGTCAACTTCACCGATCCCGGCACGAAGTTCGCGGTGCTGGCCAACGGCTACTTCTGCGAGCGCATCTCCGACATCGCCGGCCGCCAGGGCGCCAGCGTGGTTCGCCTGGAGAAGCCCTGGGGCGAAACCTTCACTGCGGAGGAGGCCCGCGACTTCATCGCCCGCGAGAAGCCCGCCATCGTGGCTTACGTGCAGGCCGAGACCTCCACCGGAATCTACCTGCCGGGTAAGGCCGTCTGCGACGCCGCCCACGCGCACGGGGCGCTGGTCATCGCCGACTGCGTCACCTCCCTGGGCGCCATGCCCGTGGACATGGACGCCATCGGCATCGACATTGCCTACAGTTGCTCGCAGAAGGGCCTGAGCTGCCCGCCCGGACTGGCCCCCATCGCTCTGTCCCCGCTGGCCCTGGAGCGCCTGCGCGCCCGCACCGCGCCGGTGCGTTCCTTCTACTTCGATCTCAAGCTGCTGGACGATTACTACGAGGGCGCGCACCGCTACCACCACACCGCCCCCATCTCCATGTTCTACGCCCTGCGCGAAGCTCTGGCCATCATCACCGAGGAAGGTCTGGAGAGCCGCTTCGCTCGTCATCGCCGCAACCACCTGGCCTTCGTGGCGGGCATCGAGGCCCTGGGCTTGCGCATGCACGTGACCGACCCCGCCAATCGCCTCTGGTCGCTCAACACCGTCAGCGTCCCGGAAGGCATCCAGGACGCCAAGGTGCGCGCCCGCCTGGTCGCCGCGACCGGCATCGACATCCTGGGCGGCTTCGGTCCCCTGGCCGGCAAGATCTTTCGCGTCGGTCTGATGGGCGCCTCCTCGACTCAGGAGAATGTCCTGGCCGCGCTGGAGGGCCTGGAAGCCGCCCTCGGCGCCGAGGGCTATCGGCCCGCCGGCAGCGGCCGCGCCGCCGCCGAGCGGTTCTACGCCGCCAACCCGGCATAGGGCTTCGCTCCGCGGTAGAATCTCAGGCATGCAACGCCGAACCTGTCTCGCCACCCTGGCCGCCGCCGGGGCCGCCTTGGCGGCGCCCGCCGCCAACCCGATTCAGTTGCACGTGGATCTCGACGTCGATCCCGCCAAGGAGAAGGATCTGGTGGCCGCCTTCCGCAAGGTCTTCCGGCCCGCCATCAACCAGCAGCCTGGCTTCGTCAGCGTCCGGCTGCTGAAGTTCCGCCAGGCCGTGGTGGGCCCCGCCCCCGCCAATGCCCCCTGCCGGCTGGTGATCAGTTTTCAGACCGAGGAGCACCGCCAGACCTGGGTGGCCTCGGACGACCACCAGCGTGCCTGGCCGGCCATCGAGGCCAATCTCAAGGGCTCCAAGGTGACGGCCGTTCTCTACGACACGGTCTGACCGGGCGCCCTCAGCCCCCCGCCTCACTCCAGGGCTGGCCCGGACGCCAGGCCTCCAGGTGCGCTCGCCAAGCCTGCCAGCGGCCCCGCAGCTCACGCAGCCGGGCAGCCTGCTCGGGGCGTCCTGCCAGGTTGGTGGTCTCCTGCGGGTCCTTCGTCAGGTCGTACAGCTCCTCGAAAGCCGGGTTCAGATCGATGTAGCGGAAGTACTTCCACCCCGCCGTTCGAATGCCTTCCGTGCGTGGAATCCAGCCGTTGGTGTACGCGTGCTCGTAGAACCACTCCTGGCGCCACCCGGGCCGCCCGCC
>VFZS01000860.1 GCA_016871095.1 Acidobacteriota bacterium | reverse complement strand
AACCTGGGGGCGCAAGAGATGATCGGCATGTGCGCCTCGGGCGCCAAGTACGGCATGATGACCTCCCACTTCTACTGGGTGGGGGCCATCCCCGCCATGCTTTTCGTGGGCGTGTTCATGATGCCGTTCTACTACGGCAGCCGGGCGCGCTCGGTGCCCGAGTACCTCAAGCTGCGCTTCGACGAGAAGACCCGCACCTTCAACGCGGTCAGCTTCGCGGTGATGACCGTGTTCTCGTCGGGCATCTCGATGTACGCGCTGGGGCTGCTGTTCGAGCTGGCGCTGGGGTGGAGCTTCACCGCTTCGGTGCTGGTGTCGGCGGCTATCGTGCTGGTGTACACCTACCTGGGCGGGCTGACCAGCGCCATCTACAACGAGGTGCTTCAGTTCTTCCTGATCGTGCTGGGCAGCACGCCGCTGGCCATCCTGGCGGTGAACAAGGCGGGAGGCTGGGAGGGCATGGCGGCCCGGCTGCCCGAGGTGATGACCCGCTCCTGGAAATACTCGGGCAGCGCGGCGGCCAATCCCATGGGGATCGAGGTCTTCGGGCTGGTGGTGGGTTTGGGCTTTGTGCTCTCGTTCGGCTACTGGTGCACCAACTTCCTGGTGGTGCAGCGGGCCCTGGCGGCTAACTCTATGTTGGCCGCCCGCAACACGCCGCTGGTGGCGGCGTTTCCCAAGATGTTCATCCCCTTCATCGTGATCGTGCCGGGCATCGCGGCCATCGCCCTGATGGAGATGGGGACCGGCTACAGCCTGCCGGTGAAGGGCGACAGTTTCAATTACGACCTGGCGCTCACCACGCTGATGGCCCAGTTCTACCCCTCGGGACTGCTGGGCGTGGGGCTGACCGCCCTGATGGCGTCCTTCATGAGCGGGATGGCGGGCAACGTGACGGCCTTCAACACGGTGTGGACCTACGACATCTACCAGGGTCATATCCGCAAGGGCGCCCCGGACTCGCACTACCTGTGGGTGGGAAGAATGACCACCGTCGTGGGGGTGGGGCTGTCGATCGGGGCGGCCTACCTGGCGACGCTCTACAACAACATCATGGACCTGCTGCAACTGGTGTTCGGCTTCGTGAACGCCCCGCTGTTCGCGACCTTCCTGCTGGGGATGTTCTGGAAGCGCAGCACCGGGCACGGGGCCTTCACCGGGCTGCTGGCCGGCACCGGGGCGGCGGCGCTCACCCACGGTCTCACCTTGGCCGAGGGCAAGGGCGCGTGGCTCGCGAATCTGCACGAGTTCCCCTCGACCATGGCGCAGAATTTCTGGATCGCCATTTTCGCCTGGACGGCCTGCTTCCTGGTGACCATTCTGGTAAGCCTGCTGAGCCGGCCCAAGCCGGTGGCCGAGCTGCAAAACCTGGTTTACGGCGTCACCGCGATCCCGCGCGAGGAGGGCGCCCGCTGGTACGAGCGGCCCCGGACGCTGGCCATTGTCATCGGAATCATCTGCATTCTCCTGAATGTGTGGTTTTGGTAGGCGCGCATGGACGACCTTCGAGTTACTTCCGGAATGTTCTTCAGCCTGCTGGGGCTGATATTGTGCGGCATGGGCATCCTGGCGCCCGGGACGCGAGCGCCCCTGACGGAGGCGAACGTGAACCTCTACACCGGGATCGCGATGCTGGTTTTCGGCGGAGTGATGTTATGGCTGGCCCGGCGGCGCGCATAGTCGAGCGGTTCACCCAAGTGCATGGTGCTGTTCCTGGCGTGCGGGTGTTTCGCGGACCGGGGCGGGTCAACCTGATCGGCGAGCACACCGACTACAACCTGGGCTTCGTGCTGCCCATGGCGCTGGACCTGGCCTGCCTGGTGGCCTGCGCGCCGGGCGGCGACGGCCTGCTGCGGGTGTACTCGGAGAACCTCGGAGAGCCGCGCCAGTGGCCGGTGGCGGCCCTGCCGGAACTGAAACCGGCGGGCGACTGGGGCGATTACGTGGCCGGCGTGGCCCGGGAAGTGCTGCGCTCCGGGTTCGTGCTCGAGCCGGTGAACCTGCTGATTTCGAGTTCGGTGCCGGTAGGCTCGGGGCTGAGCTCATCGGCGGCGCTCGAGGTGGCCACCGCGCTGGCCCTGCTGGGCGACCGCACCATGGACGGCCTCGAGCTGGCCCGGCTGTGCCGCCGCGCCGAGAACGATTTCGTGGGCATGCCCTGCGG
>VFZS01000859.1 GCA_016871095.1 Acidobacteriota bacterium | reverse complement strand
GCGGGCCCACGGTAACGGACCAGACCCCACTCTCGTCCTTCTCCATGGCGACGGCGGCGGCGCCCTCGCGGCGCAGCTCCACCTTCTGGGTGCTGGGCGCCCGCAGGCGGAAAGTCACGCGGCTGTCGGGATGAACCTCGGGCGAGATGAGCGGCGCCGGTGGCTGGGCCAGCAGCGTGGCCAGGCACAGCGGGAAGACGGGGAGCAGGGGACGCATCGTGTTCTCCTTCCTGCCTATGGTAGCCCTACTCCACGAGGGAACACCAATGCGCTACACTAGAGGCGATCGGGCCGTGGCGCAGCCTGGCTAGCGCGCTTGCTTGGGGTGCAAGAGGTCCGGGGTTCAAATCCCCGCGGCCCGACCAAACCCTTCAAAGACTTACCGCCACCCCATCCTTCCGAAGGCCTCGTTTCAGGTCCAATTCAGGTCCAAACGCCACGTGGGGTCGTGGGACCCATGCCTCTTTGATGACCCCAACCGCAAGCTGGTGCGTTGGCTCCACTTGGGGTCGTGGTACCGATGGGGCCGTGTTTTCGCCTTTTCTCGTCTCGCGTATCGCGAGACGAAGAAATCCCCTCCCTTATATGGATGACCCCACATGTCCCCACTCGATCGCCCTCCGGGGTCATGGAACCGATGCCTCTCCGATGACCCCACGAGCAACCCGACGGACTGATTGAGGTTGGGGTCGTGGTACCGATGGGGGCATCCTCGGACGTGTTTTCGTCTCGCGTATCGCGAGACGAGAAATTTCCCTCCCTTATATGGAGGTCCCATGACCCCATGGCCCCGATGTGGCTGGTGCCCTCGCCAGCGTGGTTGATCACGTTCGAACAGGCCTCACGAACCGCACAACGGCGCACCTGGGCCTGAGGCACCACCCCACGGTTCCCGGCGCGCCCTGGGGCCTGTATCGCGCGGCAGTGGCAACTTCTACGCGAGAGCCAGAGGCCGTTTCACACGATGCGAGGGTTAAATGATTTTTCTCTTGACGACTGACATCGTAGGCTGCTATCGATGAGATAGAACGCTGCGGAAGCGTTCCCACAGAGGGAGGCGGGCCCTCTCGAAACAAACCCGCACCACTCAGAGCGCCGGGACGCTCTCGAATCTCCTTCCCGCAGGTCTTGCACCCGACGTGTCTGTGCGCCATGCAGACTTTGATTCCCATCTACGAAGCGGACGGCAGCTTGTACCGCCGCGCCACCGAACAGCAGTTGGACCGGCTCGAGGCGTTGGGCTTGGTGGCCCGTGTGGTGCGCCACCACAAGGGCCACATCAACCGCGCCATCCTGTGCGTGCGGCCCGGAAGAAAGCCCCTGCCGCGCGGCGCCTACTTGGGCACGCCGTACAGCTTTCGAGAGCACCTCGAGCACGGGCGGGCGTGGGAGCTGAAACACCTGGGCCGCGCGCGCGATGGCAAGACGTACGCGCCACCGCACCTAAGGGGCATCTTCCTCCAGGTGGTGGCCGACTGCCTGGCGCGGCCGTGATTGAAATGCGAGCGGAACGAGCACGGACCGGCGGAAAGCACGCGGCGATGGAGCGAGGGCTGTTCGAGCGATCCCCTGGCTGGCCCTTCCGGCGGGAGCTTCGGCAACTGGCGGCCCTCCTGCGGCTGCGGGCACGCGCGCGGCGGCTCGCCCCACTGACGCCTTCAATTCAACTGAGACCATGCCCAAGACCGTAACTCCCGAAAGACTGGCCGAGCGGCTCTGCCGGCGCCTGGGCCTGCCCACGGCGGGCAACGCCGAGATGCTGTCGGAGTTGCTGCGCGAGGCGCTGATTGAGATGCGCGCGGCCGCGATCACGGCCGCCAAGACGGCGTGCCTGGAGATCTCCGAGGAAGAGGCCGAGCGCTGCCGCAGCGTCGGCGCGACGGCGGCGCACCAGACGGCCCTGATGATCGCGGCGCGGATCCGGAGAAAGCACGTTGAAGTGGCATAACATCAGCTAGGTGGATGCAAAGTTAGATTAGCATTAGCGCGTCTTCTTTTGCGATTCAACCAAGTTGCCCGTAAGTCGTTGAAAACGGGTCCCTTGTAGCGATTGGCGCGCGGCGGTGGGCGGATGGCGCGATATCGGTACCGTCAGGGCAAAAATTGAGGTCGTCACCCCGGTCGTCACCCGCCCATTCGCTCGTGTTTTCAGACAGTTACGTGACTACC
>VFZS01000858.1 GCA_016871095.1 Acidobacteriota bacterium | reverse complement strand
CCATAGCACTTGCTCACGTCGGCGTGGGCCAGTTTGTCGTCAGCAACGTGGATCGCCTCATAGACGCAGGAAATCTCGCACTGCCGGCACCCGGTGCAGCGCTGAGGGTCAATGATCGGCGGCTGCGGGCTGGTGATGGCCACTCGCCCGCGCTGGCGTCGCGCCTCTATCTTGCGCTGCGCCAGGCCGATGAAGTCGCTCACCTCGCTGTAGCCGTGATCGGCGACCCATTGGTCAATACCGGCGACGATTTTGCGGAAGGCGCGTGCGCCCTTCAGGTGCCCCACCGTCACCACGCCGACGAAGCTGGCGCCGGCCATGAAGTACTCCACGGCGTCCTCCGCCCGGGAGATACCGCCCACGCCGATCAGGGGGATGGAGACGTGTGGCGCCATCTCCAGGATCATACGCAAGACGATGGGCTTGAGCGCCGGGCCGGTCAGCCCACCGATCCCGCGTGGCCCGCCCAGGGATGGTTCGCCGCTTTCGACGTCAATCTTGATGGCCGGGCCAAAGGAATCGGCACAAATAATGGCCTCAGCGCCCGCGGCCTCGACGGCGGTGGCCCACTGCAAAACGTTGGCGTGAAAGAGGGCGCTGAACTTGGCGATCACCGGCACATCCACCGCGGCCTTCACCGCCCGCAGATTGGCCACGTAGGGTGTGACATTGTGCACCTCCGTCGAAGGCGTGGGCAGGCCAGGGAACATGGCCTCCAGGATCTCCCCCATGTGCGGGCAGACGGTAGGCATCTCCACCATGGCCGCCCCGGCCGCCACGGCGCGCCGGGCCAGTTCGGCCGCCTCAGCGGGGTGCCGGCCGGCCAGGGAAGCGATGATGGGAATCCCCGCCTCTCTGGCCCGGGGTAACTCGCGCCCAAACCACTGCTCCGCCGGCAGCGTGGAGCCAAAAACGCTATTGAGAAAACCCCCCTCTATCGCGGCGAAACAGGGGCGCACATCAGGCACGGCCTGGGCGACGATGGTCTTGGTGGTGATGGCCGCCACGCCTTCCCTGCTGGTGCGGACGATCATATCGCCGTCAGCACCGTGGCAACCCGCGGCCACAATGACGCGGTTGCGCAGCGGCACGCCGGCCAGGCGGATGTCTATCATCGTTTTCACTCCGATCTAGCATACGGCCTACGCCGCGCTACGCCCCTAACAGCAACGTCAGCACCGCCTTCTGGACGTGCAGCCGATTCTCCGCCTCATCCTGAATGACCGACTGCGGGCCATAGATGACCTCAGCGGTGACCTCGTGGCCGACGGCTGCCGGCATGCAGTGCATGAATTTGGCGCTGGGCTTGGCCAGGGCCATGATCTCGTCATTGACGATCCACTTCCGGAAGCGTTCCGGGTTCTGATTGTGCGGCACCGGGGCCTGCCAGTTGTGCTGCAGGCCGGCGCGGAAGTCCGCCGGCATGACGTAGCTGTAGGCATTGATGAAGTCGGCGTCCTGGGCGGCCTTTTTCATCTCATGCACGATCTCCACCTGGGCGCCGCTCTCGGCCGCGAAGCCTTTGGCCCGGTCAATGATGTCCTGGGGTGGCGTGTACTCCTCCGGGCAGGCCAAGACGAACTGAATACGGGGGATACGTGAGGCCAGGTAGAGGCTGGAGGTGACCAGGCCCATGGGCGGGTTGTATTCGTGGTAAGCCCAGGTCAGCACATACTTGACGTTATCCAAACGGCCCTTCTTCTCCAGGGCGGTCTGAAAGTCGGCCAGCGCCTGGAAGGGGTGTTCAAAGTCAGTGGAGGCGTTGAGCACGGGAATCTGGGCGATCCGCGCCGCCTCCTCCAGCGTGGCCTGCGCCAGGAGCCGGGCGATGATCACGTCAAAGTAGCGGTCCATCACGCGGACAGTGTCGCCCCAGCTCTCCACGCCGGCGTCGGACCAGATCTTGCCACCGCTCAGGTCTTGCGCGTCGCCGCCTAGTTGTTGCATAGCCCGCCAGAAGGACATGCGCGTCCGCGATGAGGGGGTCTCAAAGATCATCGCCGCGCCCTTGCCCCGCAGAATGTGATCCTGGAACTCGCCCCGCGCCACACCGCGCTTCAGCTCCAGCGAGGTGTTCAGGATCAGGTCAATCTCTTCCAGAGAGAAATCGGCCAGGGAGAGAACGTCCCGACCTTGCAGACTCAATGCTCCCATTCGTCACTCCTTCTTCATGA
>VFZS01000857.1 GCA_016871095.1 Acidobacteriota bacterium | reverse complement strand
GTTGAAAGCCATCTTGGCGGGTTGCGAGTTGCGCGCGCGATTGACGTTGTCGCTGGCCGAGAAGGGCCACAGCGGCAAGGGGCGCGTCAGCGAGGTGTTGGACTCCGACATGACGCCGTCGACGTGTTCCTGGATATACGTCAGGAATGCCGCTCCGGGGCGCTTCAGCCGGATCAGCTCGCCGATCCTGGCGGCCGCCTCCCGCGACGAGTCCGCGAGGAATCTCCGGTAGTCGGCGTCCGGGGCCTCCGGCACACCCCGCCCGTGGCGCGCCCGGAACCTGGACTCGCAGCTCTTACAGTGGCACAGGCCCACCGGGTTGCCGCTGTAGTCGGAGGCCTGGTTGCCGAACATGTTGAAGAACAGCCCGTCCACTTGGTACCGCTCCAGCGCCTCCGTGAGGATCTTCAGCCCGTGATCGTGGTAGTAGCCGCCGTTGATGCAGGTGGAATAGAGGCCGTTGTAGACCACCGGCTCGCCGTTGGAGCGGCGGAAGAACCACTCGGGGCGGGCGTCGTAGACCGGCTTCTGGGTCTTGCTCAGGTCGAAACGGCCGATGACGCGGATGCCGCGGGCGTGGGCCTCGCGCACCATATCGCCGAACAGGTCGCGGCCCGGCGGCAGGTGGGGGCTGGGGTAGTGGAACTCGGCCCGGGTGGGGTAATAGGCTACGATCCCGCCCATGCCGAACAGCACTGCGCTGGCGCGGAGGTCCTCGAGCTGGCGGGCCAGCCGCGCGGCGTCCAGGCCCGCGTCGGTCTCGCGCAGGTTGGTCTGGATCAGGCGCACCGGCCGGTCCATCCACCAGCGGGGCTGGGCGGCCAGCGCAAGCGCGGTCAGGAGCAGCAGCAAACACGTACGAAGGGCGCGCATGGCCCTTCAATCATACGCCAGCCGCGGGCGGAAGCAGGCAGCCCGGAGCTACCCCTTGCGAAGCCGCCGCCGGAGCATCCCTGCCCCCAGCAGAGTGAAGCCGGTGGTGGCCAGGAACACCGAGTCCGGTTCGGGAGTGTGGGTCGTCAGGTTGGGCTCCGACAGGTCGGTCCCGTACTGGAAGGACACGTTGGAGATGTCCAGGAGCCGGAAGCCTTCGGGCACATCGCCCAGGGTGAAGACCACGGCGTTCTGGATCAGAGGCTGCATACCGGTGACAGGGGTGTTGCCCGTGGCGGGGTTGTCGCCGGCGGAAGTGATGCCGTATTGCAGGCCGTTAGGCGAGGCCGGCCCCGCCAGGTTGGTTCCGGGGAACAAATCCGGCGGACCGAACAGGTCGAGACCCACGCTGCTGATGCCATGCCGCGCGCCGTGCGGGGCCCCGCTCAGGCCGGCCGCATAGGCCCACTCTCCCCCTACCGAGCCGCCCGGATCCGTCCCGCCGAACAGCACCGCGCTGCCGACGCCCAGGACCGCCGACACCGGCGTCAGCGTCGGGTTGCCGAAGATGTCGAAGAACACGGCGGTGAGCACGTCCGCCGGGGCCAGCACATCGGCTGGCGAAGTGTTGGTCAGCACTACCCGCAGATTGCCGACAGAGTCCAGCTCGAAGCTGACGGAGGCACTCAGGTTGCCTTGCTGGGCGTCGAGGATCAGCGGCGCGGCGGAGACAGCCACCACCGAGAGCCACGCCAGGATGAGAATCTTGTTTGTTTTGTTCCACATAATCGTTGACCAGAGCCGGGCCGCCCAAGGATGGCCCGCTCCAGTCCTCCGGGTTTCATATTAGAACCCAGGCCTGCGGCGGTCCATGGGCCATATAGGTACTAAAAGTCCCAGTACCTGTTGCGGTCTCCCTTCCGGCGGGTCGCTCAGGCGATATGGCTTGACAGGAGCGGCGAGAAGTACTATAAGTACAGACGGAGATGGTGTTATCTCCGCAGACTCTTGGGGGTCGAGAATGAAGACATCAAGACAACGAACTTGTGTGCCGTCGCGGCTAGCAGGCTTGGCAGTGACGATGCTGCTGATTGCGGCGCTGGCGCAGCCGGCCGCAGCTCAGGTGCTCTACGGATCGATCATCGGGACGGTGACGGACCCGACCGGCGCGGTGGTGCCCAACGCTACTGTCAGCATCACCAGCAAGGCCACCGGCGCCTCCCGTGAGACCAGTTGCGACGCCGCCGGGCGCTACTCGCTGCTCAACGTGGTGGCCGGCAGCTACGACCTGCAAGTGACAT
>VFZS01000856.1 GCA_016871095.1 Acidobacteriota bacterium | reverse complement strand
CGGCCGCGTACATCAGGACGTTGGCATCGAGCAGGATCAAGGCTCAGCCTCGACCGGGGGCGCCGATTCGCGCTCCATCTCCTGGGGAGTGCCCACGGGAAGCTGGAGGCTGGCCAGCTCCCGCACCGCAGCCAGACGCTCAGCGGCGGGGCGAAGCCCGTACTGCTGGACGCAGGCGCTGCGGACAAGGTCACCGACACTGGTACCCTCCTGCTCGGCCAGGAGTGCCAGCCGGGAGTACAGGTCCGGAGGGAAGAGTATGGTGGTCTTCTTGGTCAGCTCCATATCCTGATATGGATATGGTAGCACGCCTGCATCACCGTGCCGTCCGGGATACTAGGCCCCGGCACGCTCCACCCAGATCGGGCTTGACCAGGCCAACTGGCCGTTGGACTGCACCACCCGCACGTAGTACCAGTTCACTTTGCCGCCTGCGTCCTGGTCGGCCACGCGGAATGAGGTGCGGTAGTGGTCCTGGAACACCAGGCGGTGCACCAGGGCGGACTCCTTGGGGAAGTCCCCGGTGGAGAGAACCTCGCTGCTCTCAGCCAACTCCTTGAGGGTCCAGGACTTGGCTAAAGCCACGGGCTTGGTCAGTGCGATGGTGAGCCGGGTGTCCGGGCCTCCGCGCACGCGCAGCACCACCCCCTTGGTCGAGACATCGTCGATCAGTTGGCGCAGGGCGGTGAAGGAGACCACACGCAGCCCGCGCTCGTTGCGCTCGAGGACGCGGTCGCGGCGGTCCTCCTCGAGCGGTCCCGACTGGAAGCAGGTCTGGTGCTCCTCCAGCGCGCCGCCCTCCAGTTGAATGCGGAACTCCCAGTCGCACACCCGGGTGATGCCCAGCGCCGGCCAAGGCCCCCAACCGTACTCGAAGCGCACCAGGACGGGCTGCTCCCAACTGCGGGCAGAAGGCTCGCGGTCCATGGGGAAATCGCGGTGCATGACCCGGTTGTTCTTGAGCACCTCGACCCGATCCACCTGGTGCCAGCCGGTGACCTCCACCCCGATCTCGCGCTCGCGCGTGTAGGGAAGCTCCTGCCCCATCACCCGGCCGTTGAGGGTAAAGTCCAGCGCGATGCGGTCGCCGGTGACGGCGTAGGTGCGGCGGTTGCGGAGAGCGTCGAAGATGGCCTCACGGGAAAGAGAGGCGGCCTTCACCGCCACGAGGCCCTCACGGTAGGCGCCGGGATAGCCGAGGTGGTCGTCGGTCGAGGCGACAACGCCCAGGCGATGGCCCTGCTCCAGGAAGAAGTGCAGGGTGTTCCTGGTCCAGCGGCCCGGCTCGGTGTGGCGGGAGTAAGGGAAGGGCGCGCGGTCGTGCTCGGCGTTGCCCCACTCGGAGTAGACTTCGAGCACCGGCGAGACGCGCGGGTCGAGGTGGGCCAGGTTGGCGCCGCGGCCCCCGGTGCGCAGGGCGGGGTGATGTGGGATCATCAGGCAGCCGCGCCGGCGGGCGAAGTCCTGCAACTCCGGCAGGCTGTCGGGGGTGTACAGCTCGGCCTCGAGATCCGGGAAGAGCACGTGGTAGTCGCCCAGGCTGGTGGAATGCCACTCGTAGCCGGCCAAGGTGACGAAGCGCCCGGGGGCGTCGAATTCCTTGGCCATCCGCAACACCTCGGGCCAGCGGTGGCGCGTCACCGCGAAGCCGTTCAGCCACTTGTGCTCGATGTTGTTCTCGTAGTGCGCGATGTCGTGCCACCAGGCGTGGGGGGTGAAGGCGAAGAAGTCGAGGTGGTTGCGCGCGATCTCGAAGGCGCGCCGCAGCGAGCCCTGGGCGTAGCCGATGTTGTTGTGGTTGTGGACGTCGCCCCAGAAGTTGCGGTAACTCTCCTGGGACAGCCCGGGGCGGGCGGCGGCCGCTGCCGCCGAGCCTGCCAGCCATTGTCTGCGGGTGAAGCGCGGTTCCATGGCCGCCATCATAGCGCGGCGCAGGTCTTCCTCAACCGCCTCTGCCGGTGAGGGACCCGGAAACACGCGGGCTGTCCCCGTGGCGGAAACACGCGGGCTGTCCCCGTGGTCCCGTGGTCCCGTGGTCCCCGTGGCCCCGTGGCCCTAGCGGCCCCGGCGCGGGCTGCGGGAATGGCTGGAAGGGGAAACCGTTCAATGTATAATGAGGCGTGGCCAAGGGGCCAGAACGCAGAATCTGGTTTAAGGGGGAATGCGATGAGGAGAATG
>VFZS01000855.1 GCA_016871095.1 Acidobacteriota bacterium | reverse complement strand
AACCATCAGCGGGGCCGTGCCGCCAGCCGAGGCCAAGCTGAAGTTCGTGCCGGTCGAGGAGGAGCCGGGCATGTACAAGGCCGCCGTGCCGCACCGCGTGTGGTGGGCCATGGTAGATGGACGGAACCTCGTGAACTACGGGTACTTTTCGTACCTGAAGACGTTCGAGTTCCCCGACCAGTCCAGCGGCGCGCTGAAGCCGTGCGTGCCCGAGGGCTTCGCCTGGCGCAACGGTGCCCTCTTCGTTCGCCTGGAGAAGAAGGCCGACCCCAATACCGCGGCCATCGAGATCAACCGTCCCGCCGTCGGCCACACCAGCAAGGAGCCGGAGTTCGCCAAGGAGGTCCGCTGGGCCCCCGACACCGGCTTCGACGTCCCCGGCGCGGGGCACTTCTTCTCCAGGTTCGTAGGCAACGTCATTGTGAAGGCCGACAACGTGGTGATCGAAGGCCTGCGGCTGCACCTGGGCGTGGGGGCCGCGGTCATCGTCCACGGCAACAACGTGACGGTCCGCGACTGCTACATCACCGGCGCGCACATCGGCATCTGCCAGCCCGACGCAGTGGACCTCCCGCCGCGCGGCTCGCCCCGCCCGATCACGCCCTCCAACCGCACCGCCCGCGGCCTGACCGTCGAGTATTGCGAGTATAGCTCCCCTCCCGGCTACGAGGCATGCCGCCGCGGTTTCTGGGGCGGCCTGTATGCCGCCAACATTTCCGGGGTCTTCATGAACTACGGCGGGCCGCGCTCCACTGTCCGTCATAACTGGATCTACGACTCCTCCCAGGACCACCTCCAGCCGCGGGGCAACGGCACGACGTCGCCGGAGGATGCCAGCGAGATCGCCTACAATCTCATCCAGAACTGCGGCGACGACTCCATCGAGTTCGACAGCGCCTCGCCGATGAACCTCCGCGTGCATCACAACTTCATCCTGGATGGCATGTGCCTGCTGTCGCTGTCCCCGGTCATGGGCGGGGGACTGACCATTGACCACAACATCTTCTACAACTCGCCGGAGAACGGCATCCGGGATTGCCCGTGGCTGAAGCTGGGCAGCCCCTGGGGCAAAGGTTTGCCGACCAGAGACGTGCGGCTCATCCACAACACGGTGGTCCAACCACACGGCGTTTTCCAGTGGTTCGCCAAAGACATACCCTACGTGAACAACGTCCTGGAGAATAACATCCTCTACGTCGCCAAGTCGCAAGACTGGGGCGTTGCGGACTTCCCCCTCAGTCGCCATAATCTCTACTGCGGGCCGAGGATCGACCCCAAGCACATCCCCGAGATGATCCACGGCGAGCAGCCCTTCGTTTCGATGAAACCGATGGACTTCAACCTCCGCCCAGACAGCGCGGCGGTGGACGCCGGTGCCGCCGGCAAGGACAAGGAGTACTATCACCAGTCCCGCGGCAAGGCCCCCGACCTGGGCGCCATCGAGCTGGGCGACACGTGGAACTTCCCGCGGCCCGGGCCCCGCTGGGCCAAGGGCAATGAGATCCCCAATCGTCCCACGATTCCGGCCTCGCTGCCGCGCAAGTGGGCGGGGCTGGAATAGGAGAGTACCTCATGACCATCGGGATTCGTTATCCCGCGCTGATCAGCATTCTGATGCTGCTGGTGCTCTGCGAAAGTAGCGCCCTGGCACAGCCAAACGATGCCCCCGCGCACGGGCGCCCGTTCTTCATGCCCGAGCAGGAGCGGGTCCGCCTCCGTCAACTCATTGCCACCCAGGAGTGGGCCAAGGCGGACTACGCACGCCTCCAGCAGGCGGCGCGCAAGGGCGACGGCTACCTGGCCGCCTTTCTTTACGCGCTGGACGGCGACTCCGCCTACGCGTCCATCGCGCAGAAGTGGCTCTTGGGCCTTTACGGCAAGAACTCGGAAAAGGCCAGACATGCGCGCGCTACGCTCAGTAACCCCGGCTTCTTCCGCGGCGGGATGCCCCACCTGGGCAGCGTCTACTATGACACCGATTTCACGGCCTACGCTGCATTCGACTGGGCCTACAACGGCCTGGAGCCAGCGGCGCGTCAGGAGATCTCGGAAGGCATCGTCGTGGCGTCGCAGTTCAAGATGCGCTGCATGGACCGCTGGTGGCAGACCCCCAACCTGATGTTCAAGCCGACGTCGGTGGTGGCGGTCGCAGGGCTCGCCACCCAGGACAAAGAACTGAT
>VFZS01000854.1 GCA_016871095.1 Acidobacteriota bacterium | reverse complement strand
CGCGCCCGGAGCCCGCGGCAGGTAAGCCGGCAAGGATGCCGGCTCGCAAGCGTGGACGCTCGCCCCACCAAAGGCTCCAGAATCTTCGCGGCGCGCAAAGAAACTCAGCGAGTGTAGTACAGATCAAAGATTCTCCGGCGCCGCGGTTCAGGACGGCGGTTCGCTTTGAGTTTTGTTAACCTTGCGGGCGCAAGGCCGAGCCTTCCTAAAGCGGGCCGGGCCTACAGTCGATCAGAGGGCATGTATGATGTTGGTAGCGAGGAGTCAGCAATGGCGACTGCGGCGCAACCGTCAATGGACCTTCGAGCATGCCTGGAAACCGCGGTCCGGTGGCATGAGTCGGGGAACCCCGAGAGACCATGGCGAGCGACCGTGGGAGGAGCACAGTGGGAGTTGCAGGTGAATGACTTCCCGGACGAAACGCTCTACACGCTCATTGTTGGCGGCAGGAGCGTTGGCCACTTCGACGACTGGCCTGCACCTTGGACCCGCTGACGAAGGCCAGGCGCCAGCAGCACCTTGAGCGCGCCACGCCGGGCGGCCGCCCGGAACGCCAGCGGCGCATCCGACAATGCAAAGCGCGCCGAGATCAGGTCCTCCACTTGCACCCGGCCCGTCCGGAGCAGCTCCAGGGCCGGCTCGAAGCGCCCGCAGCGAGAGCCCGTCAGCGCGATTTCGTTCACCACCACGGGCGCGGTTTCCAGCCGCACCGCGCCGTGCACGGTGGACTTCACCACCACGGTCCCGCGCGGCTGCGTCATCTCGATGCACTGCCGCAGCCCCTCGGCCGAGCCGGTGGCATCCACTACCCAGCGAAAGGCCGCGCGCGGGGCGTGGTCGTGGCGCGCGAACATCGAAACCCGGCAGCCGTGCGCGCCGAGCACGCGCGCGACCAGTTGCCCCAACTTGCCCGGTCCGCGTATGGCCACTTCCCCACCCGGCGGGATCGCCACCTGCTCGAGGACCTCGCAGGCCGCGGCCAAGGGCTCGGTGAACACTGCCGCCTCGGTGGGCACGTTGTCGGGGACCACGTGCAGGTTGCACTCGGGCAGAGTGAAGAACTCGCTGAAGCAGCCGGGATGTTCCACGATACCCAGCACCGTGCGGTGCGGGCAGTGCCGGCCCAGCCCGCGGCGGCACCAGTCGCAGTCCTTACAGGCCAGGTTGATCTCGCCCACCACGCGCCGGCCCACCAGCGCGCGGTCATCCGTCTCTACGACTTCGCCCACGAACTCATGCCCCGGCGTGCCCCGAAAGCCGTAGTAGCCGCGCAGCAGTTCCAGATCGGTGTTGCAGACGCCCCCGCACAGCAGGCGGACGAGGGCCAAGCCTTCCCGGCGGCGCGGCCGCGGCCGCCGCCGCACGCTGACCCGGCCACTCTCGACATGCACGGCGAGCATGGAACAGTCCCAGTATAATCACGGCTTCGACTCATCGCTGCTGGCCCTTACGGAATAGCTGCCCACCTGCAAACTGACGCAGCGTGGTAGGATGGGGCCGAATGCCCGAAGTGAGCCGTTTCTTCGGCATCGTGATCCGTATGTACTTCGACGAGCATGATCCGCCGCACTTCCACGCAATCTATGGGGGGCATGAAGCTCGGGTGGGAATCGAACCCATCATGGTTCTCGAGGGGAGGCTTCCGAATCGTGCCGCGTCGATGGTCATCGAGTGGGCGGCTCTGCATCAAGCAGAGTTGCTGCGAAACTGGCGCCGCCTGCGGAATGACCAGCCCGTGCAGAGGATTCAGCCTCTAGAATAGGGAAGTGAGGTATGTTTCCAAGGGTCAAACGAGTCCGGCACCTCGGGGGCTTTCGCCTGGAGCTGATGTTCACCGACGGTACGACAGGGGAACTGGACCTTGAGAGCCGCATTGTCGGCCGCGGGGGCGTATTCGGCCCGTTAGAAGACCCGGACTTCTTCAAGCAGGTTTGGGTTGACCCTGAGGCTGGAACCATCGTCTGGCCCAACGAAGTTGACCTTTGCCCGGACGTGCTGTACAGCCTGGTGACAGGCAAGCCCATCCGCGAGCTTGAACCGGCCTAAGGGCCCATTCAGAGCCTGTCAGACCCACCAAACGGGGCAGCGCGCGCCTGGGCGCCGTGAAAAGCGTGGGGGGGAGCGGCCACCCTCGACATGCACGGCGAGCATGGTGCAGTCCCAGTATAATCACGGTTGAGGT
>VFZS01000853.1 GCA_016871095.1 Acidobacteriota bacterium | reverse complement strand
GTACTGCGCCGGGGTGAAGCCCAGCATCTCCGCCGCCCGCTGGGGGAACTTGGTGTTGGGCTGGTGGAACACGGCAAAGGCGTAATCCTGGGCCGTGCGCCCCAGGCCGGCCAGCAGGTGCTCCGCCGCGGCCAGGCTGTGCTCGAAGTAGGCCGGCTCGCCGGTGAAGCGGCCGGCGTGCTGCGGGTAGTGCTGGTACGGCCGGCGGAAGAAGTCCGGCGTGTCCGTGACGTAGGAGAACGAGCCTTCCAGCACGGCCAGGCTCTCCTCGCCAGCGCCGAACAGGAAGGCCGCCCCGCCGGCGCCGGTGGTGTACTCCAGGGCATCGCCCGGCCGCCCCTGCGCCGTGTCGGCACCGATGGCCAGGGCATATCTGGTCATGCCTGCCCCCACCAGGGCGATGGCCGCTTGCATGGCCTCCGAGCCCGCCTTGCAGGCGAACTGCCAGTCGGCGGCCAGGGTGTGCGGCACGGCGCCAATAGCCTCGGCGACGACGGTGGACGTGGGCTTGACGGCGTAGGGGTGCGACTCGCTGCCCACCCACACGGCGCCGATGTCGCCGGGGGCCACGCCAGCACGCGCCAGGGCGTTGCGTGCCGCCTCAAGCGAAATGGTGGCCGTATCCTCGTCCAGGCCCGGCACGGCTTTTTCTTTGATCGGCAGGGCCTCCTGCCCCTCTTTCCAGACCCTCGCCACCTCCGCGGCAGGCAGCCGATAGCGGGGCACGTAAGCCCCGTAGCCGACGATGCCCACGGGGCGCAGCGGTTTCATCACAGACACAATTCTAGCTCCTCTTACTTTGGTTGCTTCGCTTCCGGCAGTCACCTGGCCAACGGCAGCATTGTGACCTTTGCTGGTCTCTACGCCTCACGACTCTTACGGCTGAAGACCTCTTTCCAGTCCACCTTCGCCGTGACTTGCATCAACACGGCCAGGGTCGCGATAGAGCCAATAGTCACGGCCAGCCCGGTGTAGCCCTCGAAGAAGAAGGCGTAGGAGAAGAGAACCAGGAAGAAGAACTGGGAGAGCCCAGCCTCGCGCCAGGCAAAGCGCCAGTTGACTACCCGCCCCAGATAGGTGATTACCAGGGCCAGAGACACGGCCGCCGAAATCGGAAAGGCAAGGGCCAAAGGCACCTGGTCGGCCAGGTAGGCAAAAAGCAGGTGGAAGGCGAAGAAAGCTGCCCCCAGGAAGAAGTAATGCATAGGGTGCAGGTTCACCCCGGTCACCGCTCCCAGTACCACCAGCACAGTGAAGAAGAAAAACAACGAGATGGGGGCAAAGAAGCTGATCCTGGCAGCCAGAGGACCGGGGTTCAGCTTTTTGGGCATCTCCACTCCTACCTCCGCGCCGGCAACCAGGTTCGCGAAGTGCCACTGCAATCGCCAGCCCTGGGGGGTTTCGGTCTTGGTAGAGGCCGATATGGTCCGGGCCGGGAAGTTAATATCCTTGAAGTCGGTATCAACTACCAGGTCGAACTTCTTGACGTTGGCCACACCTTCTCCAAAACGATAGACCCAGCGGTCCAGTCCCCGCGAGCGATAGGCGACTCTGATAGTAGCCTCTTCGCCGGGGGCCAGGCCGACAGCAGTTACCAGACCACGCGTCAGATCACCAGAAGGCATGATGCTCTTGTCCTTTACCGTGAAGACGAAATTGTCGTAGATGCCAGTAGCTGAGGGCAGGCTGAGCTCCACGTTGACCTGCTGTGCGGCATCGGTGGGGTTGTGGAAGGTATACAGGGCGTCGAAGTCTACGTCGTAGGTACTGTACCACAACAACCCCTTCTGGCGGTGCTGGAGTCCCAGGGCGACCTTGATCTGGCTGGAGTCCAGTTCCCAATAGACGCCACGGCCCGCTGCTCCCGTCTTGGTCAGATAGACCTGGGGAGCACTCTGGGTCTGGGGCCCTCCCCACAGTCCTTGCACTTGCTGGCCGATGTCTGTGCGACCAGCATCAGTACGCAACTGCACGCTGGTCCCCAGGATCATCCAGGCTATGGCCACACAGCCGAAGATGAAGACAATGGCTATAAGTCGCCCGACAGTCATAGCTTTCCTCCTAACTCCAGAAGTAGCTCCTGTGCCCGATCCAGGCGGATGCGCTTTTCCCGCACCAGCCGGGCCGCCACCACGTCTACCAGCTCGCCCGTGGCTCCGGCGGCGATGGCCATCTGCCGGGCGTGCAGCGCCATGTGCCCG
>VFZS01000852.1 GCA_016871095.1 Acidobacteriota bacterium | reverse complement strand
CCACCCGCCAGGATTTTGTCCCTCAGGACCGGCCAGCGCTCTTCACGACGCTGGCTCTCCGCAACATCGCTAGAAGACCAGTGGACGTGCGCCTGGTCTTTTTTGTTTACTTTGACCTGGAGGACGCCTGGTTCACCTCGCTGGCCGAGCAGCGCAACTCTGGCGAGACTGTCACCGTGAACGACGGCCGGTTGATCGCCCGCGCCACCAGTGCGCCGGAAGCCTGGGCGGTGGCCATAGGCGGTGCTGTGCCACCATCTCAGACGCGGGTGACCAGCGGGCCGGATGGCCAGCACATCGGCCAACTGGCGTATACTGCCCGTCTGGAAGCAGGCGCCGAGCACGCGTGGGCTTTTGGCGTCGTCGTGGAGAGCAAATCCGGTCCACAGGTGGCTTGGCAGCACCTGGACGAGTGGCTGCCCCAACGTGAAGCGCTGCTGGCCGAGAAGCAGGTTCTCTACGACCGGCTTTTGACCGCCGGTCCCCGCTTGCACAGCCCCGATGCCCCCTTCAACGCCGCGTTCGACATCGCCCGCGCCAACCTGCAGATGCTGGAGGCGGAATCGTCCGCCCTGGGCTGCTACTTCTACGCCGGGCTGGAGAACTTCCCCTTCTGGTTCAGCAATGACGGCGCTTACAGCGTCCCTGGCCTGCTGGCTAGCAACTTGATCGCTTCTGCACAAAACCACCTGCTTATCGGCCAGCGCCTGGCCTCCCAGGGCCGCGTGCCGCATCAGGTTTCTCCCTCGGGCAGGGTTGTTGCCAAGGGCAATGCCCAAGAGACGCCCCAGTGGGTGCTGGCGCTCTGGGACGTCTATCGCTGGACGGGCGATCGGGATTTTCTGGCCGAGACCTACCCTGCTGTCCAGGAGGGATTGTTCGATTATACCCTGGGGATGCTTGACCCAGACGGCGACGGCTACCCGGCCGGGCCAGGCATAATCGAACGCCGGGACATGGGCGCCGAAAAGCTGGACAGTGCCACCTACCTGTGGGAGGCGCTGCATGCCCTGGCCCAGATGGCCGACGTGCTGAACGACCCGGCTACTGCTGCCCGTGCCCGCGCCGCAGCAGACTGCATCGCCATGCACTTCGACGCTGACTGGTGGGACGCCGCCGGTGGCACTTACGCCATGTCGCTGGAAGCAACCGACAACGCGCAGCGTCCTGCTCCCTACTGGGCTGTAATCGTACCGCTGGAGGTGGGGCTGGCGACCCCAGAGCACGCTGCGGTGACCTTCGCCACTTTGCGCGCTCGCTACCTCAACCAGTGGGGACTCAAGCACACCGCCGGCGCCGACGAGCGCGTCTGGACGCTGTCCACGGCTACCCTCAGCCGGGCAGCCTATCGCTACGGTGAACCGGAGCTGGGCTTCCAGATGTTGCAGCACGTGGCCCAAACGCTGGATCACGGCAGCATCGGCCTGTTCCACGAGCTGATCCCCGACGGCCTGTGCTTCCTGCAACTCTGGTCGGGCGCTACCTTCGTGCGGGGTGTGGTTGAGGACCTGATGGGCGTGCACGTGCGCGCCGACCGGCACGCCGTGACCATCGCTCCCCAGTTGCCAGCCGCCTGGGACTGTGCTGAGCTGGAGCACCTGCGCTTTGGCGAGCACGTAATCAGCATCCGGGCTACACCCGGCGGCATTGCTGTGTGTCACCTCAGTGGGCCTGGGCCACTCGCCGTCACCTACCGTGCGCTGGACGGTACAGAGACAGCCTTGACGCTCGAGCCGGGCCAGGCGCATGAACTAGACGTCTGACCGTGAATATCGGCTTCCGTCTAAAGATCGTAGACGAAAGACGAAAGACGAAGGACTAAGGTTCTTCGTCTTTGGTCTTTCGTCATTGGTCGCTATCCCCCCGCTTGCTTTGACAAGGCAATCGTGCTATAATTAGGCTGCGGGCAGGGGCGATTAGCGCCTGCCCCGCCACACTGAACGGCAAGGAGGATATGATGCCACAACTGGGGCCTATGGAGCTGGTGCTGATCCTGCTGATCGTGATCATCATCTTCGGCGTGGGGCGGCTGCCAGAGGTAGGAAGCGCTATCGGGAAAGCATTCCGCGGCTTCCGGGAGGCCGTGGGAGGCCAGGATGAGGAGCCACCGCAGGCCGAGAAGAAGTCGGAAGAGAGCAAAGGCTAGGCCGTGATCCCTGTTGTCTCCATCGTTGGTAAGTCCAACAGCGGCAAGACCACGCTGCTGGAGAAGC
>VFZS01000851.1 GCA_016871095.1 Acidobacteriota bacterium | reverse complement strand
GGTGTCGCCGTTGACGTTCCAGGGCACACCGTCGGAGCGGCCGATCCCGGCGATGTCCTCGCTGGTCCCCACCGTCACCGGGGTGCCGGTCTGGAACTGCGTAACGCCGGTCAGCAACCAGCCACCCAGGAGCTTGCCGGCCAGGTCATTGCGACCTCTCAGGAAGGGCAGCTCATAGATGAAGTTGATGACGGCGATGTGGCGGGTGTCGAAGCCGGAGGGCCCCCAGTAGCTCTTGTCGTCGTACGAGTCGAAGGGCCGCTCGCGGCGCCCGGAAGCGTTGTCCAGGCTCTTGGAGAAGGTGTAGGCGAAGCCGTAGCTGAGGCCCCGGCTGAAGCGCCGGCTGACCTCGAGCTGGAGGCCGTTGTACTCGGAGCGCGCGGCCATCTCGCCCAGCGGGATCATAGCGAAGCCCTTGTACGGCCGCAGCACGTCGGTATTGATGCCCCGGTTCTCGGGCTTGAACAGGGTGCCGGTGGGCAACTGGTTGATGTCGCGCTCGCGCTCCAGGTACAGGCCCACGCGCCCCACGTAGCCCACCTCGACAATGGTGTTGAAGCCCACCTCCCGCTGCACGGTGACGCTCCAGTTGTATCCCTGCGCGATCTTGAAGACGGGATCGGAGGTCATGAAGAACTGCGGGAAGGCGGAAGGCCGGCCACCCGCGGGGTTGTCGGCTTGACCGGTGGAGACAGAAACCATCGGCTGGAAGGGCGGGTTGCCACCCAGGAAGATGTTGTCGCTGACGCCCGGGCGGGCAATGAAGCGGCCCACGCCGGTGCGCAGGGCGGTCTTCGGATTCAGGGAATAGGCGATGCCCACGCGGGGCTGGAAGTTGAGCTTCTGCAACTGGCCCCAGTAGTCGTTGCCGCCGCTGAACAGCCGGTTGTACTCGCCGCTGTCGGCGACGGCGACGCGGCCCTTGGCGGCCGCGGGCCAGCTCTTGCCGGGGATGACCACGCCATTGAAGCGGTCGCCGCTGATGATGAAGCCACTGGCGCGATCCTGCACCACAGCCTTGGCGGGATCGTAACGGCTCGGATCGAACGCCGCCATGTTGCGCCACAGGCTGAAGTAGTAAGGGGTCATCATGGTGTAGCGCACACCCAGTTCCAGACGCAGCTTAGGAGTGGCCTTCCAGCCGTCCTGGGCGAAGAACTCCCACATCTGGTTGCGGTAGGGAGTGTAAGCGCGCGGCCCGATCTCGGCGTAGGTGGTGAACAGCCCCATGGCGGCGTTGCCGATGGCCAGCCCGGTGTTGGGGGCGCCGGCCCGCGAGTCATCAAAGACGAAGCGCCCGTTCTGGTTATTGGTCCCGCCGGGTACGCCGGAGACGTTGATCTGGTCGAAGTCGTTCTGCCCGCTGCGCTCGAACAAGGCCCCGAACTTGAAAGTGTGGTTGCCGCGGATCTTGGTCACGTTATTGGAGATCACGTAGATGGGGCCGGTGGACATAGCGGGATAGGGGCCGCCATCCAGAAAGACGAAATTCGAGATGTTGACCGAGGGGATCTTGTCATAGATCTCCTTGCGCTCCGGGAAGAGGTACGGGTAGTTGATGCCGTATTTGGAGCGGGCATACCGCTCGCCTTCCCGCTGCACTTCGATGTAGACCCGGTCCACGCTGCCGGTGATCATGAACTCGTTGACCATGGTGGGGCTGATGGTCCAGATGTGGTTGAGCGAGGCGGTCCGGTTGGGGCGGTCCCAGTCGGTTACGGCGCGGTCCAGGCCGCTGCGGAAAGCATCCAACTGAGTGAAGCTGTAATTCTGGTGGCGGAAGCGGAAGGTTTGCCTCTCCGAGGGGATGAAGTCGAGCGAGATGGTGTCCTTGCGCTGGTTGGAGGGAATGGGCCGCACCTGGTAGAAGTTGTTGGTCCCCAGCAGGTAGCCGGGCGTGGGTTCCGGAATGGCGCGCAGAAATCCCAGGCCGTTGGCGCTGGTGCGGGCGGCGGGGATGATGTTGCCCGGGAAGGGCTGGCCGGTGGTGGGATCGTTGACCAAACGCACCCGGCCGAAGAAGGTGTTGCTGGCGCTCAGCAACTCCGAGAAATTGCCATTCCTCATTAAGAGAGACGGCACCGTCTGGCTAGACGCCTCTTCCCGACGGTAGCGGATCCACTCCTGGCTCCAGAGGAAGAACAGCTTCGAGCGGTCGGTGTTCCACTTGTCCGGAAGGTAGACCGGGCCGCTGACGATGTAGCCGAACTGGTTGA
>VFZS01000850.1 GCA_016871095.1 Acidobacteriota bacterium | reverse complement strand
CAGCGCTCCGGAAGATACCTCTGCAGCCGCGCACCGCAATATGTCCCCGCCAGGCCGCCCACGCCGAACAACGCGCCCAGCGCCCAGTCCGGCCGCACCGTGGTTCCCGCGGCCATGGGGGTCAGCGCCAGCAGCTCGAAGAAACCGACGCCCGCGGTCGAGGTAATGAAGGTCCCCAACAAGGCCGCTCCAGCCACGGTATAGACCGGGAGGCCCAGCACCGACACCACGAACGGGGCGATGATGGCCCCCCCGCCGATGCCGTAGATGCCGCCGATCAGCCCGACCACCAGGGACAGGATGAAAAGGACTGCGGTGCTGAAAGAAAAAATCTCGCCCCAGAACTCGTATTCGATGCGCTTCAGCGAGACGCTGCGGGTCTTGACGACGGCCTCGGCGGGCAGGCCGGCCCCGTGGCGTCCCGCGGCGCGGTGCGCCGCCAGTTGAACCTCGAACTTCTTCGCCAGCGCCTTCTGCTGGTCCCGGCCCTTGCACGAGCGGAGGCTCGCCTCCCAGAGCAAGCGGGCGCCCAGCCCGAGCAGCACCAAACCGACAAAAAACCTGGCGGCCCGGGGGTCGGGCAGATAGCGTATGCGGATGATGGCGCCGGCGAAAACGCCCGGCAGTGTGCCCAGGATCACCACCCAGGTAAGCGGCCAGGCCATGCGGCCCTCGCGGATGTACCGGTACACCCCGCCCGGGATGGCCACGATGTTATAGATCAAGTTAGTGGGGCTTACTGCGGGACTTACAAAGCCCAGCACGCTCATCTGGAAAGGCAGTAACAGGAATGCGCCCGATACGCCAGCGGAGGCGGTCAGCGAGGAAACGAGAAAGGCCACCAGGGGCGGGATGAGCGGGAAGACGTCAACTCCCGAGACCGGAAAGTGCATGGGGAGGTTACGTCTCGAAAAAGGTGTGGCTCACCCACACCAGGACGCCGATCAGCGCCAGCCCGATGGCCAGGCTCCAGGCGATGAGCCGCTTCTCCACCGCGAGCAGCGGCTCATAGTCCATTTTCTTGATTTCTTCGGAGAATTTCGACTCCGCCATGTGTCACCCCTGCAACAGCGGCGGCTTTACGCCGTGGAAAAACAGCCAGGAAATCGCCAGGCCGATCCAGATGATGAACCCGAACAGGCACAGGATGTAGACCAGCGCCAGGCGCCCAATGCCTTCCTCCCAGAGCTTGCGGAAATTGGACACCACGCCGATGGTGAAGAAGGTCATGACGAAGAAAATGCCGCGAAAAACGTTGGCCTGCGCCATGGCGGCCTTGGCCTTGCCCAGCACGGCGGGAGCGGACAGGCCGATGGCCAGGACGACCAGGAAGGCCGCCATGTAACCCAGGACGAATTTCGGGAAACGCTCCCAGATCTGCCCGGGGCGGATCTTCTCGCCCGGGCGGGGCTCGATCTTGGCCGCCCAGATCCAGGCCAGGATGAAGGCCCACACGCCGATGAAGATGTCGATGAAGACCTTGACCGTGGTGGAAGTGCCCATTATCCAGCCGGGCTGGTAGGCGATGCCTTGCACCGCCTGAGCCTTGGCGCGGATGAGCGAATCGGCGATCGCGCCGGAGGCCACCGCGGCGCCGTCGGTCTTCACCGCCAGGCCCATCCAGGCGCCCGCCACCATGGGTTCCTGGTAGAGGAAGGCCTGGGCCAGGAAGGGCAAAAAGAGCAGCTCGACCACCGCGAAGATGACCACCAGCGAGGAGACCATCACCGGAACCACGGGGCGGGCGCGGATGGCCGAACCCGTGGCGATGGCCGCCGAAACCCCGCAGATGGAGATGCCCGAGGCCAGCGGAGCGGCCCATTCGCGGCTGAACTTGAAGTACTTGCGGGCGATCAGATAGACCAGCGCCCAGTAGATCAGGTAGGCCTCGATGATGGCGCACAGGCCCCGGAACATGACCGAAGTGGCCAGGCCCAGTTGCTCGGCCGCGGTGACGCCCAGGTATCCGCCCAGAATAACGATGGCGGTTTTCACGTACAATTCGGGCCGCACCGCCTCCTTGAGCGCTTCCGCCGTCTTGGGGAAGAAGTTGCCCACCAGCAGACCCACGACCAGGGCGATGATGAAGCCGGCCTCGTTGGTGAGGTTGAGCGACCAGCCGATGTTGTAGGTCTTGAGCTTGTCGGCTGTGGCGGCGATGTAGGCCCAGCTTCCCGCCACCCAGCAGGCGTAGCTCAGGAAGAAGACTCCGGTGAAGGCCTT
>VFZS01000849.1 GCA_016871095.1 Acidobacteriota bacterium | reverse complement strand
GCCGCCTCCGAATCCCGCTGTTGCCGCCTGGGCCAATTCATGCAACCGATTGAAACCGCACTGACTGACTGCTCCCTTGAGCTGGAAGAGAAGATCCGCGGCCGAACCGCCTCGGTCGGCATACTCGGGCTGGGTTACGTGGGCTTGCCCCTGGCCGTCGAGTTCGCCAAGGCCGGCTTCCCGGTCACCGGAATAGAGGTCAACCTGGACAAAGTGGCCGCGGTCAACGCCGGCGAGTCTTACGTGCTGGATGTGCCCGGCCCGTCGCTGAGACCGCTGGTCGCGGCCGGCGCCCTCCGCGCCACCGCGGATTTCTCCGTCCTGGCCGATCTGGACACGGTGAACATCTGCGTGCCCACGCCGCTGCGCAAGACCAAAGACCCCGATATGAGCTTTGTGGAGGCTGCCTGCCGCGAGGTATCCAAGCACCTGCATCCAGGCATGCTCATCATCCTGGAGTCCACCACCTACCCGGGCACCACGGATGAGTTCGTGCTGCCCATGCTGGGGCAGCCCGGTGTCCGCGTTGGCGAGGAGTTTTTCCTGTGCTTTTCGCCCGAGCGCGTCGATCCCGGCAATCCCAGCTTCCAGACCGCCAACATCCCCAAGGTGGTAGGGGGCATCACGCCGGAGTGCACGCGGCTGGGAACGCTGTTCTACGCCCAGGCCCTTCAGGAGGTGGTGCCCGTAAGCTCCACCAGGGTCGCCGAGATGGTCAAGCTGCTGGAGAACACCTTCCGCATGATCAACATCGGGCTGGCCAACGAGATGGCGCTGATGTGCGGCCGCATCGGCATCAATGTCTGGGAGGTCATCGACGCCGCCGCCACCAAGCCGTTCGGTTTCATGCCCTTCTATCCGGGGCCGGGCCTGGGCGGTCACTGCATCCCGATCGATCCCTTCTACCTTTCCTGGAAGACCAGGCAGGCCGGCATCGAGGCGCGCTTCATCGAGCTGGCCGGCTACATCAACGGCCAGATGCCGATGTTCGTGGTGGAGAAGGTGCAGAACGCGTTGAACGACCGCTCCAGGCCGGTGCGCGGCTCTCACATCCACATCGTGGGCGTAGCGTACAAAAGGAACATTGATGACATCCGCGAGTCGCCGGCGCTGGACATCATGCATCTGCTCAAGAAGCGCGGCGCGCGTCTCACCTATACCGACCCCTACGTGCCTGACCTGACGGTGGACGGCCTGCGGCTTTCGGCGCAGCCGATGGAGACGGCGGCTGCGGCCGACTGCGTAGTGATCATCACCGATCACTCGGCGTTCGATTACCCGCGGCTGGTCGAGTGCGCGCGCCTGATTGTGGACACGCGCAACGCGCTCAAGCCTTTCACCTCGGACAAGATCGTCCGGCTGTGAACTCCATACACAACCCGGAGACCGGGACCCGCTGCGGCCGCTGCCGCGCCGAGATCCCGAGGGGCTTCCTGTGCGAGGCCTGCCGCGGCTTCTTCACCACCCTCCGGACCTCCCCACCCTCTGGTTGGCCTCCGCCCGCCTCTCCAGGCCCGGCAGTTCTCCCCGCTGATTCGTCCTGCCCGGAGTCTTCCCCGGCACGGACCACAGCGGGGACCCGCGAGCGCGCCGCGGGTCTGGACGGCTGGCTGCTCCGTGGCTGCCGCGATGAAGCACCAGAGCCGTAGATTACTGATAGCGTGGGTGGCGCTGCTGGTGGCCGTGATCGTGCTCTCGGTGTTGCCGGGGCAGGCGCTGCCGGCCGTGGGGGTGGACGACAGCCTGATGCACTGGCTGGTCTACGTGCCGCTGGCGCTGCTGCCGACGGTGGCCATAGCCAGCCGGTTGACGGCTTCGCTGGCGGCCATCCTGATGGCCCCCCTGGGACTGGTCCTCGAAGTGGCGCAGATGGTGGCGCCGGGCCGGCGGTTTGAATGGAGCGACGTGGCCGCCGATGCCTTGGGGGTGATGGCGGGGATGGTGCTAGGCTGGCTGGTGCGGCCATGGTGGAGGTCTCGTGCCGATCTACGAATACCGGTGTGAAGGCTGCGGGCGCAAGGTGAGCGTGTGGGTGCGGCGCATGGGGGAGGAGGCCCAGGCCTGCCCCCGCTGCGGCGCCGCGCGCCTGGTGCGGCTGGTCTCACGCTTCGCCCTGGCGCGCGGCGAGGAGGGCCGGTTCGAGCGGCTGGCCGATGACGCCACGCTGGCCGGCATCGATGAGAACGACCCGAGGAGCGTGGCGCGCTTCATGCGCCGCATGGGCCAGGAG
>VFZS01000848.1 GCA_016871095.1 Acidobacteriota bacterium | reverse complement strand
CAACGACGCCACCAAGTTCACCCGCACTGTTCAGACCAATGACAGTGGCCAGTACGTGGCCTACTCAGTTCCTACCGGAAACTACACCATCACTGTGGAGATGCAGGGCTTTCAGAAGCTGGTCCGGTCCGGGGTGCAGCTCACCGCAGCCGACACCCTCACGGTGGATCTGCAACTGACCGTGGGCAACGTGCAGCAAACGCTGGAGGTGACGGGGACGGCGCCGCTGCTGCAATCTCAGACCGCCACGGTCTCCACTCTGGTGACCAACCAGCAGATGCTGGAGATGCCGCTCAATGGGCGCACCTTCACCGCCCTGCTCCTGCTCGGTCCCGGCGCCTATACAGGTTCCAGCGCCAATCTGGCGGATTCCCCGTATGCCATGCGCGGCAACGCCAACATCAGCGTGAATGGCTCCAGCGCCCAGAACAACAGCTACGTGATTGACGGCATGGTCAACCGCAACCTCTGGCTCAACACCCTGATCATGGTCCCGACCATCGACTCGGTCCAGGAAATGCGCATGATGACCAGCAACTATTCCGCCGAGTACGGGGTGGCCGCCGGCGCTGTGACCATCGTGCAGACCAAGTCGGGCACGAACCAGTTTCACGGGAGCGCCTACGAGTTTCTGCGTAACGACAAGCTGGATGCCAACACCTTCTTTAACAACCGTCTGGGTGCTCCGAAGCCCGCCTTCCGGCGCAACGAGTTCGGCGCGACATTGGGAGGTCCCATTCGGCGGGACCGGACGTTCTTCTTCACCGATTACCAGGGCATCCGCATCCGGCAGCCCCGTACCGTCACCTCGTCGATTCCCACCCTGGCCCAGCGGACCATGGTCACCACGGGGGATTTCAGCGGGCTGGGCGCCACGGTTTACGATCCCTACAACCTGGTGGCCGGACCGGGCGGCAGTCAGCTCCGGGCGGCGTTCGCGGGCAACCGGATCCCGGCCTCCCGTCTGGACCCGCCAGCGCTCAAGCTCTTCGGTCTGCTTCCCCCGCCGACTTCGTCCGCGGCTACGCGCAACTTCGTTTTCAACCCCCGGGTGGAGCAGCGCACCGACCAGTTCGACGTGCGGCTGGATCAGAACGTGAGTTCCAGCGACCGGCTTTTCTTCAAGTACAGCTACGATGACACCAACCTCATCGCCCCGGGCCTGCTGCCCTCTCCGGCCAATGCGGGTGTCCCCATAGGCGCTTACTTGTCAGCCGACGGAACGCAGACCGCGACCACCACGCCGCTCAAGAACTGGTCAGCGACGCTCAACTTCACCAAGCTGCTTACTCCCACCGTGGTTAACGAGACGCGCCTGGGCGCGGTGCGCTGGAACCAGTACATCCTCCCGCTGGGCAGTCCCTTCACCACCGCGGACGCGGTGGGGATCCGCGGCATCAACGTCAATGACAAGTCCGGCGGCTTGCCGGCGCTGGCCATCAGCGGTTTCCAGGTCATCGGGGATAACTCTACGTTCCCCGAAAACAGCCAGACGGTTTCCTTCCAGTACGAGGACATCCTCACGCTGGTGCGTGGATCCCACACCCTGAAATTCGGCGGCATGTACGTGCGCGAGCGCTTCAACGGCTTCTCCGCCTTCCCCACGCGCGGAACCTTCAACTTCAACGGGCAGTTCACGCGGCAGATTGGCGCGAGCGGCGCATCGACGGCGCTGGCCGATTGGGCCCTCGGCGCCACCAGCGCCGTGACCCGCAACATCCTCGCCGGCACCTTCGGCATGCGCTTCTGGACGCTGGCCGCCTTCGCCGATGATTCCTGGCGCATCACCAACCGCCTGACCTGGAACTTCGGGCTGCGCTACGAAGTCCAGGCGCCGCCTTACGAGGTCAACAACCGCTGGTCCAACTTCGATGTGGTCACCGGCAAGCTGTTGGTGGCCGGCCGGGACGGCGCCGGGCGGCGGCTGCGCAACTTCGACGCCAACAATCTCGCTCCGCGCATGGGGATCACCTACGCCCTCACCGGAGACCGCAGAACCGTGTTGCGCACCGGCTTCGGGGTTTCCTATGTGGAAGCCCGGCAGGGAGGCGGCCAGCTTTACAAGAACCTGCCGTACTTCTTTTCGCAGGTAATTGCCACCGATCAGAACGCCGCTCCGCCGCTGCGCCTCAGCGACGGGCTCCCGGCGCCGGTCCCGCCCGACATCAACAACCAGGAGCAACTGTCCAGCGGCAATCCCACCGCCTGGGATTTTGGCCTGAAATCCACCCG
>VFZS01000847.1 GCA_016871095.1 Acidobacteriota bacterium | reverse complement strand
GCCAGCATCTCCGCCTGATATTCCTCGCTGAACATCTCCGGCGGCTGGGCGTGGCAGCCGGCCACCGTGTCGGCGCCAAACTCGGTCAGGATGAGGGGCTTGTGGAACTGGGCGTACATGGCGTCCAGCTCCTCGGAGAGCATGTCGTAGGCGGTGGCGAGCTGGCCGCCGAAGATGTACCAGCCGTAGTAGCGATTGAGCGTCAGAACGTCGCAGAACTCGAAGGACTCTTCCGACAATCCGGCGTGGCTGACCAGGGTCGTGGGGCGGGAGGGATCGAGCGACTTGGCCAGATCGTACAGGTCACGGAAGAAGGGTTTGGCCGCCGGATGGTCGGAGTGCGGCTCGTTGGCCAGGCTCCACATGATGACGCTGGGATGGTTCTTGTCGCGGGCGATCAGCTCCCGCGTGTACTGGCGGCACAGTTGCTGGCGGCGCGCCAGCCCCTCCTCGGCGAAGAAGAGGCCCACGGCGGGCGTCTCGTCAATGACCAGAAAGCCCAGCCGGTCGGCCAGGTCCATCATTTGCTCCGAGTACGGGTAGTGCGAGGTGCGGAAGGAGTTGGCGCCGATCCATTGCAGCAGGGCGTAATCCTTGACGATGACGGCGGGCAGCAGGCCGCGGCCGGTGATGGGGAAATCCTCGTGGCGGCCGAAGCCCTGGAGGTAGATGGGCTGGCCGTTGAGGAGCAAGGCGTCGCCAGCCACCTGAATCGTGCGCATGCCAACGGGCAGCGAGTAGTGGTCCAAGGCCGCGCCGTGGCGCTGCAGCTCCACCGTCAGGTCGTACAGGTGGGGCGAGCCGGGCGCCCACAGGGCGGCGTGGGGCACGGTCAGCACGGCCTCGCCCTCTGCGGCGACAGGCGTTTCCACGGTGACCTGCGCCCCGTGCCCGGCGATGGTCAAGAGCGCCGTCACCGTGTCGCTGGCTGCTCGCCGCAACTGCACGCGCACCAGGCCAGCGCCAGCGGCGATTTCGGTGCGCACGGTCAGATCGGCCAGGCCATCGGGCGGCGTGGCGCACAGCAGCACGGGGCGATGGAGACCGCAGAAGGGGAAGAAGTCGAACGAGGTGGGCGGGTAGCTCAGGTCCATGAACCTGTAGCGAGGGTCGGCGGGGACGTTGCCGGGCGGGACGCGGTCGGGAGCCAGCTCGCCTTCCACGCGCAGCACCAGCAGGTTGCCCTCCCGCTGGACGTGCGGGGTGATATCGAACTCGAAGGGCAGATGCCCGCCCTCGTGGCTGCCCAGGCGGACGCCGTTCAGCCAGACCTCGGCCAGGTAGTTGGCCGAGCCGAAGCGCAGGCCGAGGCGTTGTCGCCCGGCGTCCCAGCCCCACGGCAGGTCAAAGCGGGTCTGGTACCACGCCGCGCCCAGATAATCGTGCCCCTCGGCGAACTGGTCGTTCCAACTGGCGGGGACGGCAATGGGGCGGCCGCCGCTGAAACCTTCCGCCCAGCCTGCCTGCCCTCCTCGATTGTCGGGATCGAAAGCAAAGTCCCAGAACCCGCACAGGTCAACGGCCTGGCGAAAGGGATTGGACTGTGGATAAAGCATAACAGCCTCCAAGAGATTGGAGATTAGAGATTGGGGGGTGGCTGAATCTCCAATCTCTAATCTCAATATTTCTCCCAGTGCAGCACCTCGGCCAGGGGCTTCTTGGCCTTGGTGGGCCACTCGGCCGGCACGCCGATGGGCACCAGGGTGAGCAGCCTTTTCGCCTTGGGGATGCCCAGGAGTGCCTTGAACTCCTCCTCCCGCGGCAGCGTATAGCCTTCCAGCCAGCAGGAGCCGTAGCCCAGGGCGGTGGCGGCGATGAGCATGTTCTCCACCGCGGCCGCGCCGTCTTCCAGCCACCAGCGGGATACAGGGTCCATGACCACGGCGATGATCGCCCCGGCCTTGTCCATCCACGGCGAGGCCACCTTGAGCTGGTTGATCATCCCGCGCTCCGTGACGACGATGAACTCCCAGGGCTGTTTGTTACTGCCACTGGCGGCCAGCCGCCCGGCATCCACGATGGTCTCCAGGTCCTCTTTGGGGATCGGCGCGCCGGTGTAGCTGCGCACGCTCCGCCGCTTGCGAATAGCCTCCAAAGCCTCCATGTCACAACCTCCTCTTGAATGGGACGCAGATGAACGCAGATCTCACTTCCAGCGGATAGGAAGCGAAAAAGCGGATACGCGCTGTGCTCTATCTGTTTTTCCGCTTAAAAATCCGCTGGAAGCCAGACC
>VFZS01000846.1 GCA_016871095.1 Acidobacteriota bacterium | reverse complement strand
TCCGCGCCGGCCTCCGCGTCTCCGAGCCGCCGCCACGTCCCAGATTCAAGGTCGAGCCGTTCGCCGGCGGACTCAAGCCCGGGATCGACCCGGACAAGCTCAACCAACTGCTCGACCAGCTTGAGGTGGAAGCCTTCCGGGAGAAGATGCTTCGTGATAATCCCGGACGTTAACCTCCTGGTCTACGCTCACGACTCGAAGGCAGCGCGGCATAGTGAAGCCCGGCTGTGGTGGGAAGAGGCCCTCAGCAGCACCCGGACCGTCGGGATACCTTGGGTGGCTGTTCTCGGCTTCCTGCGCATCATGACCAATCCCAGGATCATGCGGACCGCGATGCTGCCATCGGATGCAATTCGGCGGGTCCGTGCCTGGCTCGCCCAACCCCAGGTAGAGATAGTTACGCCCGGCGAGCGCCACGCCGAGATTCTCTTCGGCCTGCTGGAGGAGCTCGGGACGGCTGGCAACCTGACCACCGACGCCCACTTGGCGGCCTTAGCCATAGAGTACCGGGCCGAGTTGGCCTCGACCGACGCCGACTTCGCCCGGTTCCCGCGGCTGAGGTGGTTCAACCCATTGGCGAGACGGCGCTGACGCCGACCGCATCATGATGCTATAATCATCGTGATGCGTACTACCCTCAACCTCCCCGAAGATGTGTACTTGGCTGCCCGCTCCTTGGCAGCCCTCCAGCGCCTCTCACTGGGAGATGCGGTAGCTGAATTGGCCCGTCGGGGGCTGCGCCCGGCCCCGGCCGCGAATCTGGAGAAGGCCTTCCCCTGCTTCGAGATACCGCCTGATTCCCCACCCATCACGCTGGAGCAGACACTTCTTGCGGAAGATGAACTATGAGGCCGTATCTGCTTGACAGTACAGTCCTTATTGCCCTGTCCTGGCCACCCCACGTGCATCACCGCCTGGCTCAGGACTGGTTCGCCCGCCGGCGCACGTCCGGCTTTCGAACCTGCCCGTTGACCCAGCTTGCCTTCGTCCGCATCTCCTCGAATCCAACACTCACCCCGAGGGCCGTTTCGCCCATGCAGGCCCTCGATCTTCTCAACCGGATCACTGCCCTGCCCGAGCACGGCTTCTGGCCGGACGATCTGACGCTCCAGGAGGCGCTTCATGTTCACCAGCCGATCCTGGGACACCGCCAGTATACAGATGCTTACCTGCTGGCTCTGGCGGCGGCTCACGGCGGCCTGCTCGCCACCTTGGACCGCGGGGTTCTCGCCCTGCCCGGCGCCACGCCGGACGCGGTGGAACTGCTGAGCGAGGGGTGACATCCCCGTGGCTGTTCGTTACAGCGCGCGAGCACATGCATTCCGTGGCTGGCCGAACCGACCGGACCGGTCCGGCCCAGCCTCGCCGCCACACTGACAGGCCTTTGGTCAGCTTGCGGCCTGTGGGCCGTCCGCACTGTTACGCCCAGAAAACACGCGCGCCCTTCCAGGACCGAGCCGCCCTAGCCGCGCAAAAATGCGCGGGCGCATCAGTTCGCTTGCGCGGCCGGGCGGTCTCATGCCCCACTTCCCTCTCGAAATGAGAACCCTGTTGGGGGACAAACATGGGAACCAGGATCATCGCCCTTGGTGGTGCGCTGTTCGTCGCTCTAATCACACCAGTAGCATCGGCTGGGTTGATTGGGACGGACGTCGTCTGGACTGGCTACAGGAGAGATGGCACGGTGTTCGTGGGACCGGCGACGCAAACGGTCGGGTCTGGCATTGAGATTTCCTTCTTCAGCCCGCCGGGTATACTGTCCGCCGATTTCGACGATGCGTCTCTCGGTATCCGCTTGTTGTTCGGCGGCGCGGGCATACCATGGACGATCTACTTCTCGTTTGTGTTTGAGAGTCTCTCGCCCGGTGCCTTCGGTAGCGTGGTGGAGACCGCCAATTCCTTCCCGCCCGTCACCTTCGCGACGGCATCCCTCGGCGATAGGATTACGTTCACTTTCGACCCTGGGAGCACGACCTTCCCCGGAAACTACGACTGGACGGCCACATACGACGTTGCTGCGATTCCGGAGCCCGCGACGTATACACTCGTTGGGTGCGGCGCACTCTGGCTGATGGTCCGGCGACGGCAGAGCCGGCGCTCCAAGTCGGCCAGTTAGTGTACTGTCCAAGAAATAACTAAGCAATTCATTGTTTCGACTTTCTCTTGCGGGGCAGCGTGCATCCCGGCTGGATTTTCTCGAGTGTCTGCCGACAGCGCGATAGCTTCTCCACGATCGACT
>VFZS01000845.1 GCA_016871095.1 Acidobacteriota bacterium | reverse complement strand
GAACTGGCTGCGCAGTATGTCGAAGCCGGCCTTCAGCAGGTGGCCGCTCCTGACCCAGGTCACCGTATCCGCCCACTGGAGGTTGTTAACCTGGTAGCGGACCGGGACGGCCTCGTCATCCCCCAGGGCCATCAAGTCGCGGATCGTCACCCGAGGAAAACCGACGTAGGCGGGGTCCGCGGTGGTTCCCGGAATGCCGAATTCTGAGGCCACGTCCCGGCCCGCGTAGCGGCCCTTTTCCAGATTGGCCGTGCGGGTGTAGCCGGCGCGCGCTTCGTTCAACAGGGCCGGGGAGAACACGTGGGTGTAAGTCAGCCCGAACAGGGACTGCCGCTCGCTCACCCGGCTCCAAAACGTGCCCAAGGGGCTGCCGCTGAACGGGTTGGTATTGTTGTTCTGGCGAGCCAGGTAGCGGAAGGAGAAGTTGTTCTGGTTGCTGAGCCGGTGGTCGATCTTGGCGAGCCAGGTGTTGTAGGCGTCGCGATCATCGGTCACCACCCACATGTTGTTCCGGTCGCCGGGGTGGTTGGGAATCGGGTAGTAGGGCAGGAACCTCGCGGCCACCGGGCTGATCCGGCTGGCCGGGATGCGCCGGCCCGGGAAGCAGCCGCCGGACTCCTCCGCCGTGCAAGCTCCGGCGGCCAGGGGATCACGCAGGGGGATGAGCGCCCCGTCGGCATCCCGGCTCTGCGAGAAGTCTCCCTGCCGCTCCAGCTCCGCCGGCACGTTACCCCGCCTGGTCTGCCCCAGCACCTGCCGGTAGCCTTCCAGGCTCGCCAGGAAGAAGGTCCGGTTGCGGCCCCGGTACAGCTTTGGGATCAGCACCGGCCCGTGCAGCGTCCCGCCAAAATGGTTGCGGCGCAGCTTGGGCTTGTCCTCGGCGAAGGAGTTGCGCGCGTCGAAGACATCGTTGCGCAGGTACTCGAACAGCTCCCCGTGAAACCGGTTGCCGCCGGTCTTGAGCACCATGTTCATCACGCCGCCGGCCAGCCGCCCGTGCTCGGCCGGGTAGCCGGTGGTTTGCATCTTGAATTCCTGCATGGCGCCGACCGGCGGGCGCACCTGGATGCCACCGCCGCGCGAGTTGTGGTCGTGGAAGCCGTCCACCAGGAAGTTGGTGTTGTCCGAGCGCGTCCCGTTGACGTTGAAGCGGCTGCCCGAACCGCCCTTGGAGCGGCGCTGCACGCCCGGGACCTGGAAGGCCAGATCGCCGAAGTCGCGGTCCTCCAGCGGCAGCTCGGCGATCTCCGCCGTCGTTATCACCTCGCCCTTCACCGGGTTCTCAGTGTTGATCAGCGGCAGCTCGGCACGCACCTCCAGGGACTCGCTGACGCTGCCCACCTGAAGCTGCAAGGTGAGCCGCGCCGCCTGGTCCACCTGCAACTGGACGCCGGTTTGCCGCAGCTTCTGGAAACCGGTCTTCTCGGCCGTGAGCTCGTACTGCCCCGGCGCGAGGTTGGGGAAGGTGAACGCCCCGTTCTCGTCGCACTCGACCGAGCGGACCAGTCCCGTGTTGACGTTCAGAATGCTGACCTTGGCGCCCGGGATGGCGGCCCCGGTCAAGTCCTCCACCCGCCCGGTGATGGTCGCGGTGGGAGTCTGAGACAGCAGCAGACCGGCGGCGAGGAGCAGCACGATCGCTGGCGCCCTGCGGCAGGCTGGCAAAGTCATGACTGACCCCCTTCGATGATTCTAGACCAGGTTTGGCGCGCCGGCCACCTATTCTTTGCGGGCCGCGCCGGCGCGGAGCTGGCGGGTGAGCCGGGCGAAGCGCTCGCCGAACTGTCGCGCCTCCGCCAGCGCCCTTTCGTCCACCCCAGGCTTCGGTCCTCCGGTGGTAGCTTCCGGCCCCAGAGTTCCGTAGCCTTCCGCCTCCACCCCGCCCACCACCACGAATCGCATGACCATGAACGCCGAGAGAATCGACAGCCGCGCCATCTCCTTGCCCATCGCGGGCGCCCCTCCGGTGCAGAAAGCGCCCGCGGTCCGGCCCTCCCCCGTGGTCTTGGCCTTCCACAGCGTGTCGCCCACGCGGTCCAGAAATCGCCTGGTATCAAGCGACATATTGTGCCAGTGCACCGGCGTGCCCACCACGATGCCATCGGCGCGGAGGATCTCCTCGGACTTCACCTCCGCAGCCTTGCGCAGCGCGATCTCGACTCCGGCCACCGTCGCGGCCCCGCGCTGGATGGCCTGCGCCAGCTTCTCCGTGTTGCCGGCCTGGGAATGATATGCGATC
>VFZS01000844.1 GCA_016871095.1 Acidobacteriota bacterium | reverse complement strand
GAACAGGGGGACGGACGCAGCGTGATCATTGCCGTAACCGCCGACGCCTTCGCCGCGGACCAGGAGAAGTGCCGCCAGGCCGGCATGGACGACTATCTGGCCAAGCCGGTCCGGCGCGAGGACCTGGTGCGGGTGCTGGAACGCTGGATTCCCGCCGGCGGCGAGGACCGCTGATCAGCGGGGCGCCCGCGTCACCCCGGGCAATTCTGTTATCCTCGAACCGGAGATGAATCAAGAGCAATTGCGTGCGCTGCTGGAGCAGGTACGGGCCGGAGGCCTCGACGTGGATGGTGCTCTGGAGCGCATGCGGCACCTGCCCTTCGAGGATATGGGCTTCGCCAAGCTGGACCACCACCGGGCCTTGCGGCACGGCATGCCCGAGGTGGTGCTGGCCCAGGGGAAAGCCCCTGAGCATGTGCTGGAGATCGCCGGCCGGCTGCTGGAGGCCTCCCCGAACATGCTGATCACGAGGGCCGACCGGACCCAGGCCGACCTGGTCACCGCCCGCTTTCCGGAGGCGGAGTACTTTCCCCTGTCCGGCGCGATCCGCGTGTGGAGGGATCGCACGCTGCGCGGCAAGGGCAAGATCGCGGTGGTGTCGGCCGGGACCAGCGATATCCCCGTGGCCGAAGAGGCGCAGCTCACCGCGGAGGTCATGGGCAATCCGGTGGACACCGTCTATGACGTTGGAGTGGCCGGGATACACCGCCTGATGAGCGCCAGGGAGCGGCTGCTGGAAGCGCGCGTGGTGGTGGTTTGCGCGGGCATGGAGGGGGCTCTGCCCAGCGTGATCGGGGGCCTGGTCTCATGTCCGGTAATCGCCGTGCCCACCAGCGTGGGCTACGGCGCCAGCTTCCGCGGCCTGGCGGCGCTGCTGGGCATGCTCAATAGCTGCGCCAGCAACGTCACGGTGGTGAATATCGACAACGGTTTCGGCGCCGGGTACGTGGCAAGCCTGATCAACCGGGTGTGAGCGTCAGGCCGTGCGGGCCAGCGCCCGGGCATCGGTTTCCTCGGCGAATACGTACAGCCCGAACAGCGGCTTGTGTGTGGAGTGTCCCCAGCGGGCCACCTTCCAGCGCGCCTGGAGATGCCGTATCTCCGGCTGGGCGCTCAGATCCAGCAACATCTGGTAGACGCCGCAGTAGAACTTCTGCGGGAAGGCTAGCAGCGGCAGGCTGCCCCAGTTGGCCTGGTCCGGCGACCCCCAGATGGACAGCTCGAGGCTCTGCTGTTCCAGAATCCGCGTGATCCCCAGGGTCAGCCGCAGCGGTCTTCCCAAGGCGGGATCAATGCTGAGTTCCGGCCCCGCCCCGTCCTCCTGAACCACCGTTTCCGGCAAGAGGAATCCCTGGAACATCTACGGCCTCCTGTTCCTTCCAGCGTCTCACAGTTCCAGCCAGAACAAAAGCGGCCCCCGGACAGGCGGGAACATGGGCGGGCCGGTATGCGTAGTCCCACAGTAGGAAGGGAGATTCGGCGCCATGTACTGCACCAAGTGCGGGATCCAGCTTAAAGAGGACGACAACTACTGCTCGCGCTGCGGAACGCCCGCGCGGCCGGACGTGAGCCGGGTGGTCATCCGCACCAAGCTGAGCCGGCCCATGGACCAGAAGAAGATCGCCGGGGTGTGCGCCGGCTTCGCGCGCTACATGGACGTGGACGTCACCCTGATGCGCATCCTGTGGCTGGCGGTGGCGCTGTGCACCGGGGTGGGCTTCATCGCCTACCTGGTGGCCTGGATGCTGATGCCCAAGGACTACCCCGCGCCCGTGGCGCAGCCGGTCCCGCGGACGTAGTCTGGATTGGCCCAGGTTGGGGCAGGCCGGCGGCCTGTGAGCCGGCCTCCTGGTCGGCTCTCTGGAGTATGGCCTTTGACCAGATGGGACCTGATCCCGGCGGTGGTGAGCTTCAGCCGCTTCCTGGCAGAGCGCGGAAGCATGCCGAGTGGGCGGCGCAGGGCGAGGACCTCACGCTGAAGTGCGGCACGGCCGCGGAATGAAGCCCAACGGGAGGCGAGTAGCGCAGACTACACGAGGGCTGGGGAAAACCGGGGGATGATGCGCCACTCTCACTGTATCAATCAGATTCGGCCTTGCGGGAACCACAGCGCGGCATAGCCGCAACCAAAGCCCTGCTGGCGGTTCCGTGGGGCGAACCTCCAGGTTTGCGAGCTGGTTTTCCAACCAGCTTTGGGCCGCGCCCGGAGCCCGCGGCAGGTAAGCCGGCAAGGATGCCGGC
>VFZS01000843.1 GCA_016871095.1 Acidobacteriota bacterium | reverse complement strand
ACGTGGCACTGGCGACGACGCTGTTCTCCACCACGCCGGTGCTCATCCGCTGGGCGGCGTCGCTTACGCCCCTGGAGATCACCTTCTGGCGCATGGTGGTGGCCACTGTCACCGTGGGCGGCCTGGCCACGCTACTCGACGGGCAGCCACGGCTGGGAAGAAGTGACCTACGGCCCTTCGCCGTCTTCGGCCTGGTGACCGCATTGCACTTTTTCTGCTACATCGCCTCGCTCAGCTTCACCAGCATCACCCACTCCCTGGCGCTGGTCTACACCGCGCCGATATTCGTCACGCTGTTCTCGGCCCTCTTCCTGCACGAGCCCATCGCCCGGCGCAAGTACCTGGGCATCGCCGTGGCCGTGGCCGGCGTGGCCGTGCTGGCGGGATTTGAGCCGCGCTTCAGCCTGCGCATGCTCCTGGGCGATCTGCTGGCCGTGGGCTCGGCGGTGTGTTTTGGGTTTTACTCTGTCATCGGCCGGGCGCAGCGGCGACGTTACCCGCTGCTGACCTACGCCTTCGGCACGTACGGGGCGGCGGCACTGTGGCTGCTCCCCGTGGCCGCCGTGCCGCTGCTGGGCAAGATCGCCGCCGGCGCGCCCCTGGGCTACTCCTGGCTGGCCGTGCTTTCCATCCTGGCGCTGGGGGTGGGGCCGCTGGGCATCGGCCACACGCTGTACAACGCCGCCCTGCGCCGGGTGCATGCCACTTATGTCAACCTGATCGCCACCCAGGAGGTCACCGGCGGCGTCCTCCTGGGCTTTCTGCTCCTGGGCGAGGCCCCCAGCCCCAACAGCGCCATAGGCGCGGTGATTACGCTGGTAGGCATTGCCCTGGTGCTGATTTGACAAAACCTTGCGAAGGTTTTGGAACCTTCGCAAGGTTCGGCAAGGAGAAAACATGAAACGCCTCATCGTCGTGTCCCACACGCACTGGGATAGAGAATGGTATCTTACCTTCCAGCAGTTTCGCCTCAAGCTCGTGCGGATGATGGATAAGCTGCTAGACGTCCTGGCGCGCAACCCGCGCTTCCGTTACTTCACCCTGGACGGCCAGACGGTGGTGCTGGCAGACTACCTGGAGGTGCGCCCGGAGAACGCCGCCCGGCTGCGGCGCTACGTGCGCCAGGGGCGCATCCTGGTGGGGCCCTGGTACATCCTGCCCGACGAGTTCCTGGTCAGCGGCGAGGCCATGGTACGCAACCTCATGCTGGGCCATCGTATGGCCGGCGAGTTTGGCGGCGTCATGAAGGTCGGCTACCTGCCGGACTCCTTTGGGCAGACGGGGCAAATTCCGCAGATCATGCGCGGCTTCGGCATGGACTGCGCCGTCATCTACCGCGGCGTAGGGCCAGAGGTCGAGCAGAGCGAGTTCCTCTGGCAGGCGCCGGACGGCAGCGAGGTCCTGGCCATCCACCTGCCTCAAGGCTACTGCCACGCCCAGAACCTGCCGACCAAGCTGGACGCCTTCCTGACGCGCCTGGCTAAGCTGCGGGGCGATTTGGAGCCTTTCGCCACCACGGACACCTTGCTGATCATGAACGGCTGCGACCACCTGGAGCCGCAGCCGGAGCTGCCGGCAATGCTCGCCGCGGCCAATCGCCGCCTGGGCGATGCCGAGCTGGTACACGGCACGCTGCCGATGTACGTGGCGGAGGTCCGCGAAAAGGTAGGGGCTAGGTCTACCTCGCCCCTCCAGACGCTGCGCGGCGAGTTTCGCTCCTCGCTGCGTTCCAATATCCTGCCGGCCGTGTCCTCCACCCGCATGTGGATCAAGCAGCGCAACTACGCCGCTGAGACATTGCTGGAGAAATGGGCCGAACCATTCGCCAGTCTCTCCGAACTCGTGACCAGGAAGCAAGGAGACAAGGAGACAAGGGGGCAAGGAGATCTCACCCCCTCTCCCGCTCTCCCCCTCTCCTTGTCGCCCCACATCTGGCAATCCTGGCGCTACTTGCTGCAGAACCAGCCGCACGACTCCATCTGCGGCTGCAGCATTGACCAGGTGCATCGGGAGATGGTCACGCGCTTTGACTGGAGCCAGCAAATAGCCGAAGAAATCACCCGCCAGAGCTTGCAGACCATCGCCGGCAAGATTAACACGGCCAGCATCGAGGCCAACGATCGTTCCCCCGGCGTGCCCATCGTCGTCTTCAACCCGGTGGCCGGCCCGCGCACAGATACGGTGAGCGTCAGCGTGGAGCTGCCGGGCAGCCTGGAGGATTTCGTCATTGAGGATGCCGGCGGCCAGATC
>VFZS01000842.1 GCA_016871095.1 Acidobacteriota bacterium | reverse complement strand
GCTCGTGGCCGGCGGCAAGAAGCGCGCCATTCGCACCCGGCTTAGCCACGGCGTGCGGGAATACAGTGATGCGCTGCTGGGCTTGACGGCGCGCCAGATGCGGCTGCGGCGGCCGGAGTTGGGCGATTTCATCCGCTGCCCGATGGACGGCGCGGGTTACATCCAGCTCTTGATCGAGCGCGGGGAAATCACAGCCTAGCCGCCAGCACGAAGGCTCGCTCGGCAACTTCAGGAACTGGGGTGGGTGACGGGGTTCGAACCCGCGACCACCGGAACCACAATCCGGCGCTCTACCAGGCTGAGCTACACCCACCGCTCCGGCTTCAATTCTACCACGCCGCCGCGCGCTTCAGCGGCCGGGCGCCAGCCAGCCAGCGGGCAGGTGCTGAGGGTCGATTGCCCACAGCGGGATGGCCACGAAGTAAATCAACAGCAACACCAGCACCATGCCCACCAGGTTCAACAGCAGCCCCGCGCGTATCATGGCGCGCAGGGGAACCACGCCCGTGCCGAAGACGATGGCGTTGGGAGGCGTGGCCACCGGCAGCATGAAGGCGCAGGAGGCGGACAACGTCGCCGGAAGCATCAGCACCAGCGGGTTGACCTGGATGGCGCGGGCGACTCCCGCCAGCACCGGCAAGACCATGTTGGTGGTGGCCGTGTTCGAGGTCAGCTCGGTCAGGAAGGTTATGGCGCCCGAGATAGCCAGGATCTGGCCCTGGACCGGCAGTTGCCCGAAGGACCGGCACTGTTGGCCGATCCACTCCGACAGACCGGAAGCCACGAAGCCGTCAGCCAGCGCAAAGCCCCCGCCAAACAGGAACAGCACGTTCCAGGGAAGCCGCTCGACGGTCGTCCAGTCCACCAGCCGTTCGCCCTTCTTGCGCCCCGCGGGAATCAAGAACAGCGACAGCGCCGCCATCATGGCCACCGTGCCGTCGCTGACCCACCGGGTGTTGGCATCGACCAGGCCCAGCAGGTTGCTCCAGCCCGGAATCCTGGAGATCCTGAAACCTCCGATCTGAATCTCCAGCGGGATCTCGGCGCGGAAAATCCACAGGAAGGCGGCGCACAGGAAGACCGCCAGCACGCCGGTCTCGGCCCGCGTTATCGGACCCAGACGCGCCGCTTCCTGGCGGATGACCTCGCGGCCACCCAGCAAGCGGCCGCGTCCCAGCGGATGCAACAGAAAGACCAGCAGCGCCCAGGTCAGCAGCAGGAACACCGCCGAAAAGGGAACGCCGATCATCAGCCAACGGGCGAAGCCGATTTCCGGGGCGCCAGGGAACTCCTGGTGAAAGCGGAAAGCGAACACCACGTTGGGCGGCGTTCCGATCAACGTGGCCATGCCCCCGATGCTGGCCGCATAGGCGATCGACAGCATCAGCGCCAGGCCGAAGCGCGCCGCTCGGGCCCGTGTCTGCGGCTCGGGCTGGGCCCGCACCAGCAGGATGACCGACAGCGCGATCGGCATCATCATCATGGTGGTGGCGGTGTTGGAAATCCACATCGACACGAGGGCCGTGGCGATCATGAAGCCCAGCACCAGCCCACGGGGCCGGTCGCCCACAAGTCCGATGGTGCCCAGGGCCAGGCGGCGATGCAGGTTCCAGCGCTCCATGGCGAGCGCGATGGTGAAGCCGCCCACGAACAGGAAGATGTAGTCGTTCATGTAAGAGCGGGCCACGACGTCGGGTTCGAGGATCTTCAGCGCCGGCAGCAGCACCAAGGGCATCAAGGAAGTGGCCGCCAGCGGAATGGCCTCTGTCATCCACCAGGTCGCCATCAGGGCGGCCACGGCCGCCATGCGGTGGACGCGGGGGTCGGCTTCAAACGGCACGCTCAGCACGACCAGGAAGAGCGCCACGCCCAGCGCCAGCCCGATCTGTTTGTGGGCCTGGCCCGGCTCGGCCTGCACCATGTCGGCTCTCTCGGCGGGACTCACTTCGGCCACATTTCCTTCCTTACCGTATTCTCCAGGTCCTCCATTCTGTCCCCCACATGCACACAGTGTACACTCAGACCGTCCCGTTGCGGCGACATCCGCCTCACCGCAGCAGGTTGATGGCGTTGGTGATGATCAGCGCGTTGGTGAAGTCGATCAGAAACGCCCCCACCAGGCTCACTATCAGGAAGGCCTGCGGGGCGGGGCCGAATTTCTGCACCAGCTCGTCCATGCAGGCCATGGCATTGGCGGTGGTGCCGAGCATAAACCCGCAATAGCCGCCGGACATGACCGCCGCGTCGTAATCG
>VFZS01000841.1 GCA_016871095.1 Acidobacteriota bacterium | reverse complement strand
CCTGCAAGTGCCGGCCGATGTCGGCGGGTGTCTCGCCGGGATGCACGGTGAAAGGCACCAGCCGGGGGTCGCTGCCTGCTGGCGACTCAAGGTCGCCGCGCCGCATCTCCAGGTAGACCCCCAGGAGCAGACTCTCCAGGCGCTCCAGCGAGGGGCCGCTGGTGCTGCCCGCCGGGGCGCGCAGCGTGGTGTAGACGAACCACACCCCGCCCGCCACGATGCCCAGCATCACCGCCAGGGCCAGCACAAAAGCCACGATACGCAAAAGACTGCGCACGTGTTTAACCTCTCCGTGTAGATGTGATAGGCTGCTCATCAGACGGCTACACGCAGGACGGCATAGGTGTAGTCAAAATGCGACCAAGCTAGCATCAGGTCGCCGCTGGATACTTCCATTGGCGCCATGTCCACTGCAGGGTCAAACAGATATGCTCGTTCTGACTCTATGCCCGCGAGCACAACTGCGTGGGGGGTGTCAACTTGCCAGTAGGGCAAATCGCTGGTGCGGACAAAAAGAATGCAAGGCACGCCGCGTCGTATCCATGCTTCCAAATCAGCCCAAGAGCCTGTACGATAGATGACTTGGAAGCCGTGTTGAGTTAGTCGCTGGATACGACTGGCCGGTACACCAACAAGGCTGGCGCCCAACCAACGCGCGATGTCGTCTTGCAAAAGCGGCTGTTGCCAGTAAGCCGCCACCATTGCCACACACGCTGGCAGGCACCACCCTGTTTCACGTTGTTTGATATGCGGCACGTTGAGCCAAGGCATTTCCCCGCTCCACGATTTCGTCGAGTGTCTGCTGGGCAAACAAAATCTCGCCAGTCTGAGCGTCCACGTCCAGCGCGCCAACCTGCCCCAGCGGCCCCGTCGTGGGCAGCGCCAACCAGACGGGCACACGCCATACAAGCCGTTGTCCCACGACCAGACTGGGGCGCTCGCCGTATAACAAGTTGCCCGCCTGATCCAGGAGCAACTTGCTCACCTGGCGCTGCGCCGTCACATGCGTGATCTTGACCTGCGCGGTCAGACTAAACTCGATTTTGAGTTGTGCCTCTGCCGGTAGAGCAATCTCAGCCATTTCGACATTCATGACCTTGCCTCCTTTCCCACTTCCCCCGTATTTGCGTCCTCCCCTGCTTTCCTGATTCCCTCATTCCCTGATTCCCTTCCTGTAGTCCAGATAATTCTGCAAGATCAACTCCGCCGCCGCAGCGTCAATCTTGCGCTCCCGCTGTGCCCCGTGCACCCCCGCCTCGTGCAGCAGCTTGCCGGCGGCCACGGTGGACAGGCGCTCGTCCCAGAAGACTACGGGCAGGCCCGTGCGCCGGGCCAGCTCGCGGCCAAAGCGCCGGGCGCGCCGCGCCTGCTCGCCCACGCTGCCGTCCAGCAGCAGCGGCAGGCCCACCACAATCTCGCCGATCTCGTGCTGACGCGCCAGGGCGGCGATGGCCTCCAGGTCGCGTTCCCGCCCCACCCGCTCGACGGTGCACAGGCCCTGCGCCAGCCACCCTTCGGCCTCGCCCAGCGCCACGCCGATGCGCTTATCGCCTACGTCCAAACCAAGGATGCGTGTGGATTTCGAAATTCGAAATTCGAAATTCGAATTTTTCACGGAGACTTACCTCCCACCTCAACCGTAATCCTGAAATCTACGAACGGCACTCGCCCCAGCCAGGCCGGCTGCAAGGTCACCTGCGGCCGCCCGGCCAGCTTCAGGCTTTGCGCCAGAATCGCCTCCGCCTCAGCCAGGGGCTGGCCACGCACCAGGCTGCGCACCTGCGCCGCATCAACCTGGGCGGCCATGACCCCGCTGGCCTCCATCTGGAAGACCAGGGTTTGGCCATCGAACTTGACGTTGGTGGGCGTGGCCGTCTTGACGCTGCCGGGCAGCAACTGGTAGCCGGGCTTGACCTGGCCGGCCAGGACACCTTCGGCCAGGCGATTGAGCTGGCTGGCGGGTACCACCAGGCCCGTGGCCGTGGCCCGCAGCCGCATGGTCAGGGTCTTGGCCTCCTCGTCTACGGCGTGGTCAAAGGCTTGCTCTTGCACAGTTATGTCAAGCGACTGGCGCGGCAGAAAATCGCCCGGCTGCATGGCCTTTTGCAGCCCCTCGTAACCGTTGTTCTTGAGCTGCTCCAGCAGCCTGGCCGCCAGGTCGCTGCGATCCTTGCTGGTGACGAAGCGCACCTGCCTCTCGGCGCCGCCGGTGGTGGGGGCAGCGTTCAGCACGCCGATCTGAAAGCGCAGCGGCCCCTCC
>VFZS01000840.1 GCA_016871095.1 Acidobacteriota bacterium | reverse complement strand
GGAACACAAGTAGCAATGCGCCGTGTAACGGTTGGTTTAACGTCGCAGGCCGATTGTTTTCAATAAGATGCCAAAGCGGGGATCGTCGCGCAAAGGATCGAAGACGGGCTCGGCGTTGAGCCACGTCATCCAGGGATCGTGATCCTGGCGAGCCCGCTCAAGCCATTCGAACGAACGGCTCTTGTCCCCCAGTCCGATGTAGATGAAAGCCCGGCTCATCGGCGAGACATAGCGGCGCGTGGAAAGCGCTCCCAGTTCATCGACGAGCTTCTCGGCGTCTCGCCGGTTGCCGCTGAGGGCGTAACCATATCCGAGCGCTCCCAGAGCCAGGGGATTCCCGCCGGGCAGCGACCGGGCCTTTTCAAATGCCGCTACGGCTTCCTCGTGCATCCGCTTTCCCTCATAAGCCATGCCGAGGTGCAGGTAGGCGGAAGGCAAGTTCGGGTCCAACTCGAGCACCCGGCGGTACTGCTCGATCGCCTGGTCGAACTTGCGCATGGAAGCGTAGATCCGCCCCATATCCCGTCCGCCGGCCAGCGAAAGCGGGTCAAGGTCCTGCGCTTGCTTCATCTGGCTCAGCGATTCACCTAGACGCCCTACCGCGCGCAGGTAGCCGGAATACCACTGACGCGCAGTCGGGTACCCGGGGTCGAGTTCGATGGCACGCTGATACTCGCGCTCGGCCCCGTCCCAATCCCAATCGTAGAAGGAGAGGATGAAACCGAGCGAGGTATGCGCCTCGGCGTGGGAGTCGTCCAAGGCCAAGGCCCGGCGCGCCGCGGACCTGGCCTTGGGCATGACCTCGCGGGGCGCTACGACGCCGTAGGACGCCAACAGCGCGTAAGCATCGGCCAAACCGGCGTGGGCGGCGCCATACTCCGGATCTGCCGCAATCGCCTGCTCGAAGTGCCCGATGCTCGTCTGGAGCCCGCTCTCGGTCCGCTTGCGCTCGATGCTACGCTCTCCTTCACCGATGGGATCGTAGGTCAGGACGACGGCTCCGCCGCGCGCGCAGGCGATGCCCGCCCACCAGGCGTACCAGGAATACTTGTCGCCGCCATGTCCGTTCACCACGATCAGCGCCGGCGCCTTGCCCTGGCGAGCCGCCGGCCGATAGAGCACGGCGGTCACGCGTTGGCCGAGCAGCGTGTGGTACGTGATCCGCTCCGCCACCACGCCCGGCGCGGGCCGGAAGCGTCCGTGCACTCTCGCATCGAGAGGCGGCAGGCGGGCGGGAACAAACAGAGCGGCGCGGATCTTCTCCCGCAAGGTGCTCTCCTGTCCGCGCGCCAGCGGCTGAGCGGTGCAAGCGAGCGAAATCGCCGCGAGTGAAACCAGACGTTTCATTCAACCTCCGCTGAGCGGCGGGTTGGTGAGCAGCCGGATCCGGAGAATTCAAAGTTCAACGATATAAACCTCTCCCGAACCGGTCATGGCACTGCTGAACGCGACTGCCGTGCCGTTGCGCAGGAAGCGCGGGTGCGCGCTGGCCCCGGTGTACGGCGGGAACTTGGATGGATCGGTTCCCACGTAGCAGAGTAACTCGGGCTGCACCGAGCCTTTCCGGGACATCCACAGGCCGGTTTTGAAGTCGTTGTAAATTTCGTTCACCACGAAGCGGTCTTCCTGCGGGTTGGCTGTGCCGTGTCCGGTGCAAGCCCCGGCCAGAACGCACCGTTCGTTGCCTCCGTCGGCGTCGACGGCCCACAGGCCTTGCGGCTGGCGGCCTCCGTTGCAGAAGGCGTAAATCGTCTTTCCGCCATCACCCCAGAATTCGTGCCCCACGCCCTCGAAGTGGGTCTGCAAGAAGATGGGGCGGTTGCCGGCGCCGTCGGCCTGGATCAGCCAGAGGCGCTGGACGTACCACCACGGACCGCCATAGCAGTAGAGAATCAAGCTGGCGTCGGCCGGGCAGTACTGGGCGTGAGTGCGGGGTGTGTTCCCGTCGCACAACCGGTGCGTCCTGCCGTCGGCGGTCCGCATGACCACGAGGGCGCTGCGAATCAGGAATCCCTGCTTGACCAGGAAATCCTGTTCATTCTTGTCTTCCAGCAAAGTCGGGCAGATCACGTAACGGTTGTCGGGGCTGACCGTCAACTGATGCGGGCGAAAGCCGTTCTCGATGCGGCAGATATCGCGCTCTTCGAGATTCTCGATATTCACGGCGCGGAGCAGATTCCTGTCCTCGATGAAATAGACTTCCCGGCCGTCGGGAGAAATGTGGGACCACCGGTAGGTGAGGTTTCGGCTGGACTCCGTC
>VFZS01000839.1 GCA_016871095.1 Acidobacteriota bacterium | reverse complement strand
ACGTGCTGATCGAACGCTTCCCCACCAAGGCCGAGTTCTGGCTGTTGCAGGCCAATGCCTACCTCAACCTCAAACAACCGCTCAAGGCCGCCGAGAACCTCGAATGCGTCGCCCGGCTTGGCCAGTCCACCGCCGACAGCCTCTTCACTTTGGGCGACATCTACGCGGGCGAGAACCTGTTCGACCTGGCCGGCCGCGCGTACACGCGGGCGCTCGCTGCGGATCCCGACCAGGCAAGCAGCCGCCCCACGCGCGCCGTCGAGTTGTTGGCCGCCCGCGGTGGCCACGCGCAGGCTGGCCGGTTGATCGCCGAAATCCAGCAGGCCATGCCCGACCGGCTGGCCGCCGCCGACCGGCGCAAGCTGCTGAAACTGCAGGCCCGCATCGCGTTCGCCACCGGTGGGGCCGGGGCGGCCGTCAGCGTGTTGGAGGAATCCATCACACTAGACTGGTTGCCAATAATCATTTCCGAAATGAGCAGACGGAAGCGGTCTTGGATGTGTCGTCGATGAAACTCTTGAGCGCGGTGCAGAGCCGCGCCACCAATTCTTCATCGCTGCGCGCGATGTAGTCCCAGAACCAGTCCGCTTTCAGCCGTAGCCACAGCCGTTCAATCGGGTTGAAGTCCGGCGAGTACGCCGGCAAGTACCACGGCTCGAAGTGATGCCACTGCAACCGCCGCGTTTTGTGCCACGAGGCGTTGTCGAGGACCAGCAGTTGGCGCACGCCCTCCCGCTTGGGCACCGTTTCGGCTAACTGGTCGAGGAAGACTTGAAACACATCGGTGTCCACGCTGTCGACAATCAAGCTGACCAACTGGCCGCTGGCCGGACACACGGCGCCGACGACGTTCTGCCGGATGTGGTCGCCCAAGTAGGGCACGGTGCAGGGGCGACCGGGTTGCGCCCAACGGCGGCGCGGGCGCGGGTCGCCTTCGACCCCGCACTCGTCGGCAAACCATAACTCGACGCCGGGATCGGCCGCCCGGACGCGTAATTGTTCCAGGAACTCTTGGCGTTCCTGCTCGTTCTGGCGTTCGGGCCAGGGGCGCGGCACCCGCAGATGGTAATCGAGTTCGTGTAACCAGCGGATCGTGCTGCGATAACCGAACTCCAACGCCAATTGCTCGCGCAGATACCCGTGGAGTTTCACGCCCGTCCAATGCCCTTGCGCCGGGTGGTCCAACACGGGTGCCACAAGATCGCGGACGCGGGCCAGCGTGACAGTGCGTGGTCGGCCGGGCCGGTGCTTGGTCAACAGCGCGTCGAGGCCGGCGTGATTGAAGCGGTCGATCCAGAGGCGCACCATCCGGTCACTGCGGTCGAAGAGTTGGCCGACTTGCGCGCGGGAGAAACCCAGGAGCAGCGCGCGGATGGCGGCGAGGCGGATGAAACTGCGCTTGGTGGGCGCGGCATCCATCGCCACGCGCAACTCCTCGAGCGTGGCGTTCTCCGGATTCGGCTGAACGCTGATGATCCGCACCAGCGATGTTCAACCACAAATTGGTTCCGGGAACCAGAAAAATCTTCACCCATTTCGGAAATTACTTTTGGCAATCAGTCTAGTCAGTGTTGGAGCATTCAGGTGCATTTAGGTGTAGCCATGACAAGTGCGGTTCGGTTTAGTTTACGCCAACAATTCAAGAAAAGGAAAACATGAACAAGCCCACCCAACACCGTTTCTCGTTCGGCCCTTGGAACATCAGCGAAGGCGCTGATCCGTTCGGTCCCGAAACCCACAAACCAATCACCTTCGCCAAGAAACTTCCGCTCTACAAAAAGCTCAGCTTCGACGGCGTGCAGTTTCACGACGACGACGTGCCCGGCATGGATGCGTTGCGGCCCGCGCAGATCATCGCCAAGGCGCGCGCCTGCAAACGCATGCTCGACGACCACGGACTCGTCGCCGAGTTCGTCGCGCCGCGGCTCTGGTTCAGCCCGCACACTGTTGACGGCGGCTTCACGTCCAACTCCGCCAACCGGCCGCCAATACGCCCTCGACCGCGGCTTTCGCACCATTGACATCATGCGCGGACTCGGCACCGGCCTGATGGTGCTCTGGCTGGCCCGCGAAGGCACCTACATCCGCGAAGCCAAGAACGCCCGTGTCGCCATGGGCTGGCTCCTCGACGCCATCAACAAGATGCTGTCGTGGTGCGAGCAAAACCGCACAGTTTGTGTAGTTAGCAAAACCGCACTTTTTGTGGGAGGGGGTTGACAGCAGCACAGGGTGCGGCAGACTGGCGGCGACCGACAGCAGGATACGGCTCTGC
>VFZS01000838.1 GCA_016871095.1 Acidobacteriota bacterium | reverse complement strand
GCGCCCCGCGCCATCGGTCAACCTCACCGGCCAGTGGCAGGCGCGCCTCGAGTTCGTCCTAGGCTCCGCCGCCCACACCTTCATCTTCGAGCAGCAGGACGCCGACCTGGTGGGCACCCACCGCGGTGAGACGCTCGCCGGCGATCTGCGTGGCGGCATCGAGGGCAACCAGGCCCGCTTCCGCAGCTCCCACCGCTACGAAGGCACCCGCATCGGCTACGAGTTCATCGGCACGGTGGACGGCGACCGCATCGAGGGCACGGTAGGCCTGGAGGAATACGGCCAGGCCCGTTTCACCGCCCAGCGTCACCGTTACGGCGCGCCCGGCGGCGTAGTCCGCCCGGTCAAGAACGTGTAGGCCGTCAAGCGGGGCTGTCCAGCCGGCGCAGGATGTCCCAGTAGGCCCCGCGATAACCCGCTTGGATCGCTTCCACCAGCCGCTGGTTGGCGTTGTAGTTGTAGTTGCGCTCCGGCCGCGCCGGGTCGAAGAACAGGAAGCGCGGGTCGTCTCCGATCAGGCCGTCCAGCAACTGGAACGCAAACGGCGCGACGGCCGGCTCGAGGAAGAACAGCGGCGCGGAGGCATCCCCGCCGCCGCTCAACCCTTCCGGGCGCTCCGCTGAGGCCACCCGCCGGGCCAGCTTCGTACCCGGATACACCCGCACGCCCACCGACACGCCTACCCGGTCCGGCTTCGCCTGCCGCATCAGCTCGACCGTGCGCACCAGGCTGTCCCGACTCTCTCCGGGGGCGCCCAACAGCAAGTCCAGCATCACTGCCAGGCCCGCTTCGCGCGACCATCGGGTGGCGTTCAGAATGTCCTCCGGGGCGAAGCCGCGTCCCAGCCGCCGCAGCATGCCCTCGTCGCCGTTGTCCACTCCAAAGTTGATCCCCACGCAGCCGGCCGCGCGCATGGCCCGCGCCAGCTCCGGCGAGAAGGGCGCCGGGGCGCAGTAGGCATACCAGCGCAGTTTCTCGCCCAGGCCGCGGCGGACCAACTCCCGGCACACCTCCAGCGCGTGCCAGGCGGGCAGATTGAATTCGCCGTCGCAGGTGTGCAGATGGTCGATCCCCTGTTCGAGCAGTCTCAACAACTCCTCCGCCACCACCGCGGGCGGCCGCACGCGCGTCCAGTTCCCCTTGGCCACCAGGTCGGCACAGTAAACACACTCGCCCGGGCACCCGCGCTTGGTCTCAAACCCTGCTTGCCCGCCCTGGCGGAAGTAGCGCGGGTTGTCCACCCAGCTCCGGCTCATGGGAGGCAGACCCTCCAGAGGCCACGCTCCGGGCGCATTGCGACGCCATCCCGCTGAGTCGCGCCACACCAGGCTGGGCAGGTCACGCCACTCCTGCCCCCTCTCGATCCGGTTCGCCAGCTCCGCCAGCACGAACTCACCTTCGCCCCACACTCCGGCGTCGGCGCCCGACAGCGCCAGAGCCTCCTCCGGCATGGTCGAGAAGCCCACCCCACCCAGTACCACCAGTGCCCCGGTGCACCGGCGAATGGTATGCACCGTCCCGGCCAACTCCGGCAGAAACGACTGCCGGCTGGTATAGCCGCAGTCGTCCGTGTTCCGCAACGTCACCCCGACCAGACCAAGGTCCGCGCCTCCGAAGAAGCGCGCGATGGCCGCTCCCGGGTCCTCCTCCCAGCACAGGTCCAGCAGCGCGACCACATGCCCCGCGGCGCTAAGGACCTCGGCCACGTAGTCCAGGCCGATCGGCGCGATCGGCGGCCGCATCCGGTTGGTGTTAACCAGGGCCAGGCGCATGGGAGACCACAGGTTCCGCGAGTCCTGAATGGCTGTCTCCGGTTCCCAGGAAGGTCAAGTATACAGCGGATCGCCAGGTCCCGAGGATCTCAGCCCGCCAGGCTGCATTCGAGCGCGTTGACCCGGTCCGCCACTTTGAGGGCCACGTCCCCCACCTCGGAGAACCGGCCCCCCGCCCGTGCAGGCAATCGGGCCTCGATGCTGGCGAAGCTCATGGCAGCCTCGGCCCCGGTGATGCCGAAGCCCACAGCGTCAGCCATCTGGCACCCCAGCCGGACTATCGTCAGTTTATCCACCTGTCCGCAGGCCCCGTTATGGTGATGGCCCCCGGCAATCTCCAGGAACTCGTCGGGGAATTTCCACTCCCTCACGAGCCATTGCCCGGCTTCGCAGTGATCCACCCCGAACACGCCGCGTTCGCACTCGTTCACATCCACGTGGTAGCGCTCCGCCATGTCCAGCATTCCCGCGTAGTCCGCCGGGTAAGCCGCCAGCAGCGCCA
>VFZS01000837.1 GCA_016871095.1 Acidobacteriota bacterium | reverse complement strand
GCTCCCATTCGTCACTCCTTCTTCATGACAGCTTCAGCCGCCCCCCATTGGCGGCACGAAGGCCACTACGTCGCCTTCAGCCAACGGGCGCTGCAGATCAGCCGGCGCACGCAGATGATTACTGTTGAGCAGAAGCAGCGTCCGCGGCGCGGTGCCTGCCTCCAGGGGCCGCAAAACCTGTTCCGCAAACGATACCGGTAGGAAATCCGGCAAGGCCCGCAGCAGATCACACAGCGTGGCTCCATCGGCCAGGGATAGGGTCAGGCTTTGCTGAGCCGCCAAGGCCCGCAGCGGCCCGGCAAAGCGCACAGTAACTTGCATTTCACCTCGTACGCCTCACGTCGGCAGCCCTAACATAGCCAGGCGTTCCGGTGTCGGGCGACCCTGCGCATCCCAGCCACGCGCGGCGTAGTAGTCGCGCAACAGGGTGGCAAAGTCCTCACGAGTCAGCGGCTTGCTGTCCTTTGGGAAGTCGGCCGGCACCGTAAAGCAGATGTCCGGCAGCCGGTCTTCACTGCCGCCAATGCCGGCGGCCAGATTATGCAGCCGTTCCAGGTTCCAGATGGCCTCGCCCAGTTGCATAAACTGCGCCTCGGTGTAATCCAACCCACTGGCGGCGTTGAGCAGGGCCAGGAATTGGTCCATCGGCAGGGCAAACTCGGCGAAACGACAGGCCACCAGTGTGAAGAGGGCGTTCACCTTGTCCTGGATTTGGGCAACGAGCGCCGCCCGTCCCTCAAGGCCATCCATGGGCAGGAATCCCATGAGCTCCGCCCCGATCGGGGCGCGCTTGTGGCAGGCCCCCCGGTTGGCAGTGGCAAAGGTTACCGCAATGCCGCGCATCCGTTCCGGCATCCAGGCGGCAAATTCCATGCCCTTGACCTGCAAGGCAAAGCCCTCCGCGCCGTGCCCGATGGCCTGAGCGGCGCGGCGGACACCTTCCGCCAACGTATCGCCTAGCCCTTGGCGGTGGGCAATCATATCAATGAGCCTGATCGTGGCCTCCTGATTGCCAAACTCGAGGGTTACGTCATCACCCAGGGCGTGGCGCGGGAGAATCCCCCGCTCAGCGCACTCCATGGCAAAGGCGACATTGACGCCCAGCGAGAGGGTATCCATCCCATAGGCTTCAGCCTGGTCGTTAGCCTTGAGCAGCATCTCGGCGTTGTCATTGAAGCAGAGCGAGCCCAGCGAGTACATCGTCTCATACTCCGGGCCACGGGTCCAGACCTCGCTCCACGGCGTCTTGACCGGGCTATGCAGCATCCCGCAGTGGACCTGGCAGCCCAGGCAAGCGATAGGGCGCGTGGGGAACCTATCGGCGAAGGCCTGTCCCCCGATCTCCTCCGCACTGGGAAAACGGGTCAGGCGATGGTGGCGGGTCGCCAGGGCATGTTTTTCATTGATGAGCCCCATCCCAGACCCGGTCCCGACGCGCCCGAAGCCGGCCAGCAGACTCCACGGCTGGGCCAGATTATCACGGAAGATTTGGTAGGCCGCCTCCACGGCCGCCTGGAAGGCGTTCTGTTCCGCCACCCGCACGTCGCCGATGCCCGCAATCCCCATCGCCTTGAGGTTCTTGGCCCCCAATACCGCTCCTGCTCCACCTCGCCCAAAGGCCCTGGTCTCGGAGATGACCGAGGCGTAGCGTACCCGGTTTTCCCCCGCCAGGCCGATAGCCAGCGTGTGCAGATCATCGCGACCGGCGGCCATCTTGACCGCCTCCTCCGCCTGGCGCGCCGACCGACCCGCCAGCTCCGGGCAGTCCACGATGCGGGCGCCATCAGGCGTGATGAGCAGGTAGACCAACCCACTGGCCCGGCCCTCGATAGCAATTACATCGTAACCACTGGCTTTGATGGCCCCACCCAGGTGGCCGCCGGCGTAGGTATTGATGATCCCACCGGTCAGCGGTGACCTGGTAACGATGCAGGTCTGGGCAAAGAGCGGGGCCAGCGTGCCGGTAAGGGGGCCGACAGAGACAAAAAGCTTGTTATCCGACCCGAGCGGATCAGCCGTTGGCGCGACCTCCTGGGTGAGCAACCGGGTGCCAAATCCCATCCCGCCTACCCAGCGGCGGATGAAATCCTCACCCAGCGGCTCCTCGGTGATGGTGCGCCTGGTCAGGTTGACGCGGAGTAATTTTCTACCATAGCAGTCTAACATCGCCCGCTTCCTCCCTACTCACCGGCGGCCAGCGCGTCCACAAAACAGACGGCGAGGCACGCAAATCGACTGGCGCAGGTATCACACTTAACCGCCACTCCAGACAAGGGAT
>VFZS01000836.1 GCA_016871095.1 Acidobacteriota bacterium | reverse complement strand
CGCTGTTCCGCATGGCCTCCAACACCAAGATGCTGACCGCCGTGGCGGTGCTTCAGTTGCGCGACGCCGGCAAGCTGCGGCTGGACGACCCGCCTTCGAAGTATCTGCCGTGGTTTCGGGTCCAGCCCGCGGGGGCGGACGACAGCCCGGTCACCATCGCGCACCTGCTGATGCACGGCTCCGGCCTGCCGCGCGAAGCGGCATCACCGTATTGGACCACTTTCCAGTTTCCCGCCAGCGAGGAGATCCGCCGCACGGTGGCTAGCCAGCAGGCCGCCTACGCGCCCGATGTGCGCTGGAAGTACTCGAACCTGGCCCTGGCGCTGGCGGGCACGATCGTCGAGGCGGTTTCCGGGGAATCCTATGCGGACTATGTCCAGCGGCGCATCTTCGACCCTCTGGGGATGAGCTCCAGCAGCATCGACCAGGAGCGGGAGGGCCTCGGGGTGGGGTACGGAAGACGCATGCCGGACGGATCGCGGCAGCGGATGCGCTTCATGAATACGCAGGGCATAGGCCCCGCCGCGGGCCTCACCTCCAACGTCGAGGACATGGCGCGGTTCGTATCGCTGCAATTCCGCAAGGGCCCGGCGGGCGGCCGCCAGATTCTCTCCAGCGGCACGCTGCGCGAAATGCATCGCGTGCACTTCCTGGAGACCAACTGGACCCGGGGCACCGGGCTGGGCTTCCAGGTCCGGCGGGTGAAGGACAAGCTGTACATCGGCCACGGAGGCTCGCTGGCGGGTTACAAGACCCAGACCACATTCATCGTGGAAGACAAGCTCGGAGTCATCGTCCTGACCAACGGGGATGACTCGCGGCCGGAGACCATCGCCGAGCGGGCTCTCCAAACGATTGGTGAGGCTGTGGTAAAGGCAGCGCAGCCGGAGAAGAAGCCGCCTCTGTGGGATCCGGCCTGGACCCGGTTCGCGGGGTTGTACCGCTCCATATGGGGCGATCTTCAGGTGGTCGCGCTGGAGGATTCGCTGGCGGCCTTCGATCCGGTCAGCGAGGAGTTTCAACCCGAGGAGATGTCGAAGCTGGTTCCGCGCGGCGAGGGCGTGTTCACCCTCGAAGCTAAGACCGGCGGCTCGGCCATTGGGGAGGCGGTGACGTTCATCGAGGGGGAGGGCCGGGTGAAGGCCATCCGTATCGGCCAGACCCTCATGGAACGGGTGCGGTGAATCCCGGCGTCCGCATTCAGGGTACAATGCGCCTCATGAGGATCATGCTTGCACTTCTGCTGGCCGTGGCCGCGGCCGGCGGGGCGGATTTCCGCCTGGGCATCATCGGCACGGACACTTCCCACGTGCCCGCCTTCACGCGGGCCTTCAACGATCCAACTTCGCCGGATTACGTGCCGGGCTTCCGCGTGGTGGCGGCCTACAAGGGCGGCAGCCCGGACCTGGAGTCCAGCCATACGCGCGTGGAGAAGTACGCCGCCGAGATCCGGGACAAGTGGGGCGTCGAGATCGTGCCGGACATTGCCACGCTGTGCAGCAAGGTGGACGGCGTGCTGCTGGAGAGCGTGGACGGGCGTCCCCACCTGGCCCAGGCCCGCGAGGTGATCAAGGCTCGCAAACCGCTGTTCATCGACAAGCCGCTGGCCGCGACGCTGGAGGACGCCCGCGAGATCGCGCGCCTGGCCAAGACAGCCGGTGTGGCCTGGTTCAGCACCTCGAGCCTGCGCTTTAGCGACATCGTGCTGGCCGGCAAAGGGCCGGACATCAGCGGGGCCATCGTGTGGGGTCCCGGGCCGACCGAGGAGCACCACTATCTGGATCTGGCCTGGTACGCGATACATCCCGTAGAAATGCTTTACGCATTGATGGGCACGGGCTGCGAAGAGGTCACTCGCGTCACCACCGAAGGAGCCGACGAGGTAGTGGGCCGCTGGAAAGATGGGCGCATCGGCAGCGTTCGCGCGCTGAGGCCTTTCGGCGGCTACGGTGCGATCGTCTTTCGCGGGAAGCAGATCTACCAGAGTGATCCCAAGGCCCGCTCCGGCTACGGACCGCTGCTCAAGCACATCGCCGAGTTCTTCCGCACGGGCGTCCCGCCGGTGCCCAACCAGGAGACGCTCGAGCTGTTCGCCTTCATGGACGCCGCCCAGCGCAGCAAGGAGCAAGGCGGCAGGCCCGTGCGCTTGCGGTAGGGGCGCGGACGACTGCTCCCTGAGAAGGCGTGAAAAAATCGGTTCGGCGGTGCGGGCGGCAGGCCAAACGGCCTGCCCCACGGTGCAACCAGGGCACTTAGCCCGTCGTGGGGCAGGCGGTTTCGCCTGCCCGCC
>VFZS01000835.1 GCA_016871095.1 Acidobacteriota bacterium | reverse complement strand
TAAGGGATCCCACAAACGGATGGTGGCGTTCTTGTACGGATCCATCGCTCTCAGCACCGTCAGGCCCTTGTCCGTAGTCGAGCCGATGGCCGTCTGTCCCGTGAAGATGGCCTCGAACTCGAAGTTGAACGGAGGGTTCAGGGGCAGCCGCAGGTTGGTGCCCGTGCCCTCCATGAAGGAGGAGATGGTGTAAGCGCCGCGGAAAACGGTCTTCTTGCCCAGCGCCTTGGGCGTCCAGGCGAAGCCCACGCGCGGCTGGAAGTCTTTCTTGAAGGGGTAGTAGAGCGCCCGGCTGTTGCCGTCCTTGCCGGCCAGCATCAATCGCCCGCTGAAAGGCTCGAAGTTGGCCTGCCGGTCTTTCACCTCGACCAGCGGGCTATGATACTCCCAGCGCAGGCCCAGGTTGAGGGTCAGTTCGTCGGTGGCGCGCCAGTCGTCCTGCACGTAGAAGCCCAGGATGATCTTGCGGTGGCCCCAGCTTCCCGTATCCACGCCGCGGCCAGCCCACTCCACCAGCCCGAGGTAGAAGTCCGCCTCGGCGAAGCCGCGCGCCGTGGGCGCGTTAGCGTTCGGCCCGGCCGTGTACTGGCCATTGAACCGGATCTGCCCGGTCCGCCCCCAGTTGCCGGCGTAGAAGGGATTCATCTGCTGACGCAAGAGCTGGCCGCCGGTCTTGATCATGTGCCGGCCCTTGATGAGGGTCAAGTTGTCGGCGTAATGGAAAGTGTTGTTGGGGAACTTCTGCTGCGTGCCGATGTTGGCGCTGCCGATGCCGCTGGCCAGCCCGCCGCTGAAAGTGAGCGCCATCAGGCCCGGCCCGCGGTCATTACCCTGCTGGATGCCCAGTTTCTCGGCCACGTTGCCCAGCCCCTTGTCTTCGCCGCCGTTCCAGTTCATGATCCGGTTGACGCCAATGCGGAGCTCGTTCACCAGGGTCGGGCGGATGGTCCGCGTCCAGTTGATCACGCCAGCCTGGAAGGGCGCGGTGTTGAAGCTGTCAAACATCAGCGGGAAGGAGTTCTTACCCGGCAGTAACTGCCGGCTCCAGGAGTAACGCGCCGAGAAATCGTCCTTCTCGGTGAGCTTGGCGTCGATCTTGGCGTCGTACTGATCGGTGATCATCTGGCTCTTGGAGGAGTTGAGCTGATTGAAGCGCAACTCACTGTTGAGCGGCGCCGGGTAGAGGTCCGTGGAGTTGAACAGGTTGGTCGCCACCACGTTGCGGCGCGCCACCGGGATCTGGTTGTTGGCAAACGGCTGCCGAATACCGGCGGCGGTGGTGGTGAGCGGGTCGTAAAGCTGGGTGGTAAACCGGGAGAAATCGCCGCGCCGGTACTCGTCCGGGATCACCGAGATGGTGCCCACCGAAGGCGGCGTGTTGCGGCGGATGCCCTGGTAGTCGCCGAAAAAGAACATCTTGTCGCGGATCACCGGACCGCCCACCGTCCCGCCGAAGACATTCCAGCGGATGGGCGAGCGGGGGTTGCCCTGCCAGTTGCGCTGCCAGTTGTTGGCATTCAGCTTATCGTTGCGGAAGAACTCGAACAAGTTGCCGTGCATCTCGTTGGTGCCGGACTTCAGCGTCACATTGATGACCCCGCCCTGGAAATTGCCGAATTCCGCCGAGGCGTTGTTGGTGATCATCTTGACTTCCTGGATGGCGTCCAGGTTGGGCTGGTAGGAGGTGAGATTGTCGGAAGTGTGGTTGTTGTCGACGCCGTCAAACAGGAAGTTGTTGGCTTCCTTCCGGTTGCCGTTCACGTAAGGGCGGCCGCCGCCCGTGGTCCGCTGGCCGCTCAGGAAGGCCGAGGGGTTGGTGGTGGTCACGCCCGGCGCCAGCAGGGTCAGCGCGATGAAGTTGCGGGTCATCAGGGGGGTGTTGACGATCGAGTTCGAGCTGATCACCGAGCCTACGATGGTAGTCTCGGTGTTCAGCAACGGCGCCACCCCGAAGACTTCGATGGACTCGGTGATCGCGCCGATCTCCATGGTAAGGTCCACGCGCGCCCGCTGGTTCAACTCGAGGGTGATGCCAGGCCGGGTGGCGGTCTTGAAGCCTTTGGCTTCCACTCTCAGGTCATAAGTGCCCACCGGTATGCGTGGGAAAGCGAAGATCCCGTTCTCGTTGGATTCGGTGGGCCACACCGTCCCGCGCTGCACGTCCCTGGCGGTGACGCGGGCAGCGGCAATGGCCGCCCCGCTCGGGTCGAGGATGCGCCCGGTGATGCTGGCGCTCACCTCTTGTCCCATAACGGGTTGTGCCGTCACCAGCAGGATGGCTGCTAGCTCGG
>VFZS01000834.1 GCA_016871095.1 Acidobacteriota bacterium | reverse complement strand
TGCGACCCTTCCATCGACGCCGAGAGCGGCCCGCCCTGGCGGGTCTGGTTCGGTGGCGGCGATGTGGCGCGCCCGGATGAAAATCTCAACGGGCAGATCGGGCTGGCCCTGCTCCACCCGGCGGATGCTAGGCTGGCGAAGTAAGACGAAGGCAAAGGGGGGAGTCCATGAAAGTCGGAATCACCTGTTATCCCACCTATGGCGGGAGCGGGATTGTGGCCACCGAGATGGGGCTGGAACTGGCCAACCGCGGCCATGCGGTGCACTTCATCTCTTACGCCAATCCGATCCGGCTGGATCCCGGCATCCCGCGGATACACTACCACGAGGTGGAGGTCTCCACCTACCCCCTGTTCCAGCACCCGCCCTATTCGCTGGCCCTGGCCTCGCGCATGTCCGAAGTGGCGGAGACCTACGACCTCGACCTGCTGCACGTGCACTACGCCATCCCACACTCGATCTCCGCGCTGCTGGCCCGCCAGATGCTCGCCGCGCGCCGCCGCGTGCCGTTCATCACCACGCTGCACGGCACCGACATCACGCTGGTGGGCGCGGACCGTTCCTACTTTCCCATCACCAAGTTCTCCATCGAGCAGTCCGACGGCGTGACCGCCATCAGCGAGTACCTGAAGACGCGGACCCTCGAGGAGTTCCACGTCGAGAACGACATCCGCGTCATCACCAACTTCGTCAACTGCGAGATGTACCTGCCCGACCCGGCGCGGCGCAGGCAGTCCCATCTGGCCCCGGAGGGCGAGAAGGTTCTCATTCACCTCTCCAACTTCCGCCCGGTGAAGCGGGTCTTCGACTGCATTCGCATCCTGGCGGAAGTGCGGCGCCAGGTTCCCGCTCACCTGCTGATGGTCGGCGATGGCCCGGACTGCGCGCCGGCCCAGCGCCTGGTCCGCGAGCTGGCTCTGGATCAGCACGTCACCTTTATGGGCAAGCAAGGGCACGTCGAGCGCCTGCTTCCGCTGGCGCACGTGCTGCTGCTGCCCAGCGAACTGGAGTCCTTCGGCCTGGCCGCGCTCGAGGGCATGGCCTGCGGCGTGCCCGCCGTGGCCACGCGCGTGGGCGGTCTGCCCGAGTTGATCACCCACGAGCAGGATGGTTTCCTGGAGCCGGTGGGCGATATCGACACCCAGGCCGCCCGCGTGGTCAGGCTGCTCACCGACGCGGGCCTGTATCAGCGCATCTCCGCCGCCGCGCGCCAGACCGCCCAGGCCCGCTTCTGTAGCTCCCTGGTGATCCCCCGCTACGAGGCCTACTACCGGGAGGTCCTGGAGTGTACGGACAGGGGCGGCTGCTCACCGTCCTCGCGGCCCAAGACTGAGCCGCGACCGTGAAGGAGCGGTCGTCAGTACGCTTCTGGCTGTGGGCGGGCTTTTCCCTGCCGGGATGCGGTTCGCTGTAATCTCGAACCTGGAGAAGCTCCGCGTCGGATTCGCCCGCGCTTGGTGAGCACGCAGCCTAACCACCCTGGGCGTCACCCGCCGCTCGTGTCGTGGGCGGTCCGGTGCATACCCGCCTTGAGCGCGACGGGCGCATTCCTCGTCATCATTCGCTCTGCACCGCCACGGTCCAGATGCGCTTGAGCGGCAGCTCTGCCTTCAAGTCATCCTCCAGGTGATCGTAGTGAGCGAATAGAGCTTCGAGAAGCTCCTTCTGCGACCACAGCCGTACACGGAAGAAGCTCGCAGCGAGTTCCTTCTGAACGTTGGCCTTGAAGCCGCTCCATGAGACAAACAGACCTTCCTGCGCTCCGAACTTGGTGACCGCGCCAAGCAGCTTGTCCACGGTTGGGCGGTCTATAGGTGAGCTCTCTGACTTCACCTCAACACCAAGGCGCGGTGCGCCGAAACCGAGCGCTCCGGCACCGGCGAGAATGTCGGCGCCACCGTCAGGACCTTCTGCGCTGCGATAGGTGATATATCCCTGTGCCTTGAGGATTCCCTCCACGAGCCACGTCAGGCGGTGCCCCTTGAAGCGGGCGGCGATCAGTTGAGCGATCTGATCACGAGCTGCCTCTTCCAGGTCGATGTCTTCGGTTGGCTCCGCCGACTCATCGACCCAGCTTGCGGTCACCTTCGTGACCGCCGCGATCTTCTCCGGCCTCCAGCCCTCCGCTCGCAGGGAGGCAATGCGAGCTTCGGCGTTGTTGCGCTGCACGCGGCAGATGGTCTTGAAGGCGCCGAAGGTGTTGAGGAGGTCCTTGCCGAAGTGGGCGCGCGGGACGGCTTCGGCGATCCACTTCACGGGCCGCCAGTGGAAGAACGGGTTCGGCCCCCCGG
>VFZS01000833.1 GCA_016871095.1 Acidobacteriota bacterium | reverse complement strand
TTCTCAAAGTAAGTGGAATTGCCCGCCAGCGAGCTGGCCAGGCTGCCGGCGGTGCCATCCTGAAGCGAGGTGACGAAACCGCCGCTGCCGAAGCCGGAGCCCACCGCCACGCCGGAGAAGGCGGCGTCGAAGATCGGCAGGCTGACCTGCCCGGGCAAGCCGCGGTTGTCGAAGCGCAGGGCGCCGGTGGCCGAGCCGGTGCAGGCGGCGCGGTTGGCGGTGCAGATGTCGAGGTTCTTCTGGGCGTTCCGGAACTCCGGTAGGAAGCCGTTCTCGAAGATGTTCACCTCCTGCAAGTTGACCCCGCGCCAGAGCTTGGTGCCGTGGTTGCCGACGTAGCGGACTTCCAGGATCGAGTCCTTGAAGATCTCGCGCTGGATGCCGAAGGACCAGCTCTGCACGTAGGGCACGCGCAGGTTAGGGTCAAACCACAGCGGGCCGGTGCTGGTGTAAGTGTAGGTGGACTGTGGGAGCGGGTTCTGCACCGAGGGGAAATCCACCGCCGGAGAGCGCCGCAGCGTGGGCAGCGGGTTGCGCAGCATCAGCGTGCCGGCGGTGAAGTCCCGGTCGGCGGTGAGGAACAGCGACGCCCGCGTGCCCGGGTTGCCGGCGGCGTAGGAGCGGAAGTGCTGGATGCCCTCGCGGTTGTAGGAGATGCCGTAACCCAGTCGCAAGGCGCCGCCAGCGCCGAAGATGGCCTGCACCACCGGGTGGTCGGACTTCGGCGACCAGGCCACCCCCAGGCTGGGGGCGAAGTTGTTCCAGTCGTTGTTGTAGGCCATGCCCTGGCGCGGCACAAAGGCGGTGCTCGAACCCCGCAGCACGCCGGGGGCGAACAGGTTGCCGACCCCGGACAGGCCCCACAGGCCGGCGTAGCCAGGACTGGTGTAAATGCCGTTGGTGTCGCGGGGCACGCCCTGGAACTCCCAACGCACCCCGAAGTTGAGGGTCACGGTGGGCCGGAACCGCCAGGTGTCGCTGGCGTAGAATCCGGATTCGGTCTGGCGCTCGCGCTGGACTAGCGGCTGGAAGGGGACGAACTTCTTCTGCGTTTCGTCCACGTTGATGACCCCGCTGACGCCCGAAATGCGCCCCACCAGCAGCGAGTACATGGTGCGGGCGTTGCCCAGGTCGGTGGTGGAGATGGCCGGCAGAGTGGTGGCGCTGAAGGCGGCCGCCGCCGGGTCGGTCCCGACCAGCCCCAGGCTGATCACCGGCGAGGTGGCCCCGTAACCTTTGTTCCAGGTGGTGTAGCGCGAGTGGCTCATGCCGAAGTTGAGGGTGTGCTCGCCGCGCTGCCATAGCAGGTTGTCGGTGATCTGCCGCAGAGGGGTGTTGCGCATCGAGCCCAGGCCGCGGTTGAGCGGGCTGGAGTAGAACGGCAGCGCCACCTGGAAGTCGTTGGGGTACATGCGGGGGTTGAACTCAGGGGCGAACGAGACGGTGCCGCCGACCCAGCCGATGCGGAATTCGTTGGTCAGGCGTGGGTTCACCATGTAGCGCACCGCGGTGGTCACCGAGAAGCGGTTCGAGTACTGGCCGCCTTCCTGGGGATACTCGCCTAGCTTGTCGAAGTGAGGATAGAGGCGGTCATAGCTGTTCAGCGTGTCGGGGAACGAGTAGAAGTAGTTGTAGTTCCAGATGGCTTCCCACTGGAGCTTGTCGGTGATGTTCCAGTCCAGCCGGCCGGTGGGGAAGCGGCGGGTCTGTTTGGCGGAGTTGTTGAAGCTGATGCGGTCGCGGAACAGATCCTCACTGCGGATGCCCACCCCGCCCAAGCCGCGCACCGCGTCGATCTTGGTCAGCAGGTCGCGCACCACCGGGTCCGGGGTCGAGGGCAGCCCGGCGGCGCCGGCGATCTGGTAAAGGTTGGCGGTGCGCTCGACGCGGTCGGAACCGAGGTAGCGGAACACGCCGCCCAGGGCTTCCTGGGTGAAAATGAGCCGCTCGCGGTTCTGCGACTGTGGCAGGCGGAACTCGTCGAAGACCCCGAAAATGAACAGCTTGTTCTTGATGATGGGGCCGCCCAGCTTGCCACCCCACTGGTTCAGCTTCAGCTCCGGCCGGGGCAGGCCGTTGACGTTATTGAACCAGGTGTTGGAGTTGAACCAGGTGTTGCGCAGGTATTCGAACAGGCCGCCGTGCCACTCGTTGGTTCCGCGCCTGGTGACGAACTTGATCTGGACGGCGCCCTCACCGGCGCTCTCGGCGCCGGCCACGGCGGTGGAGACGGTGAACTCATCCACGGCGTCGATGCGCGGCCGGATGTAGGTGAAGAACCCGCCGCCGTAAGCGC
>VFZS01000832.1 GCA_016871095.1 Acidobacteriota bacterium | reverse complement strand
CGATTTCCTGCTGCTGATGGACCCGGTGGGCGTGTACACGCGCCACGAGGCCATGCTGGTGGGCCGGCTGATGGACGAGCTCAAGTTCGTGGCCTACGAGGATCCCATCCCCACCACGGACATCGACGGGTACGTGGAATTGTGCCAGGCGCTGGACGTGCCCATTCATGCCGGGGAGTTCATCTTCTCGATCTACGACTACGGGGAGTACATCCGGCGGGGCGCGGTGGACGTGCTGCGGTTCATCGTGGACAACGTCGGGGGGATCACCGGCGGGATGAAGGTGGCGGCGCTGGCGGAGTGCTTCGGGCTGGAATGCGCACCGCATAATTGGGGGGACACGCTGGACCACGCCGTGCACTTCCACTGCGAGCTGGCCATGCCCAACAACGTGTTCTTCGAGATGACGGTGCCGCAAGGGGCCTACGACCGGCCCTGGATGAAGGACCGCATCCGCGTCGCCAGCGACGGGTACGTGCACGCGCCCACCAAGCCCGGCCTGGGCTACGAGATCGACCGCGGGGTGCTGGACAACCTCACCGAGCGGGTGGAGCGGTAAGCCGGAAAGCCCGGGGTGGGGCGGCTCCCCTGAGCCGCCGCCGGCCCCCTGGCCGGCGTTTTCGGGCGCCCGAGGAGCCGACCAGGGGTCGGCTCGCAGGCCGGGGGGCCCGCCTCACCGAGCGGGTGGAGCGGTAAGCCGGGCAGCGGGGACGGACGGAACGTTCCCCAGGATCGCGCGGGAAACGTTCCGTCTGTCCCCCCAAGGCGGCTACCAGTCAACTACCGAGCCGTCGTCAGGGTCGAAGCGAGTTCGGTACTCGGCCGGCTCGCCCACCTGCGCCCGGAGCTTGTCTTCGTCGATGGTGATACCCAGGCCCGGATCGGTGGGCAAGGGACGGTGCCCGTCGGTGACCGGCGGCAAGGGTTTCGCCAGGAGGTTCGTATGCTCGTTGTCACCGCGCTCCTGAACCAAGAAGTTGGGAATTGACGCAGCGATCTGGAGGCTGGCCGCCAGGGAACACGGTCCCTGCGGATTGTGGGGCGCGATGGGCGTGTACCAGGCTTCCGCCATGCCCGCGATGAGCCGGAGTTCTGTGATGCCTCCCGCATAACACACATCGGGTTGGAGTATGGTGGCGGCGCGCTTCTCCAGAATCTCGCGAAAGCCCCACTTGGTGAAGATCCGCTCGCCGGTGGCCAGGGGGATGTGGGTTTTGCGGGCCAGCTCGGCCATGACATCCACATTGAGGCATTGCACCACCTCTTCATAGAACCAGGGCTGATACGGCTCCAGCGCCTTGATCAGGAGCATCGCCGTCGGTGGCTGGACCGCGCCATGGAAGTCGATGCCGATGTCAACGCCAGAACCATGCTTCTGACGGAGCGCCTTGAAATTCTCGACCACTTCATCCACGAACTTCTGCCCTTCGACGTACTTGATAGCGCCTCGTTTCAGGCCGCGCGGCCCGGTCTTCATAGCGTTGACGCCGGTTTTCTCGCTAACCGTTCCATACACCCTGATCCGGTCACGGGTGGGGCCGCCCAGCAGCTTGTAGACGGGCACACCGAAGACCTTGCCTTTGATGTCCCAGAGGGCCTGGTCGATGCCGCTCAGTATCGCCGTCTTGATGGGGCCGCCGCGATAGAAAGCGCCGCGGTGGATGGCCTGCCAGTGGAAAACCACGCGGCAGGGATCCTGGCCAATCAGATAGTCCCCCACCTCGAGCGCGCCGGCGGCGCAGGCCTTGGCGTCGTCCTTGAGCATCTCACCCCAACCGACAATGCCGGCATCGGTGGAGATCTTCACAAAGACCCAGGAGTTCTTCAGGACGAACGTCTCGATCCTGGTTACCTTAATAGTGTCCTTGGGGCCCACCGCGGCAGCATCGGTTCGTTCGGCGGTGAACGCCGAGTCCAGGGTCAACAGCCCGCCGGCCGCGGCCAATCCGCGGAGCGAGGAACGACGATCTATCCGCGATTGTGACATCTTGGAAAGCCTCCACTCTCGTTGTTGTCTCCCGCCTGGAGGTTGCCCAGCCTTTCCCTGAAAGTGAGCGAGCCTCGGAACTCATAGCCTACTCGACTGCGACCCGTACTGCAATCGGCGGCCGCAGGGCCGCCTTCCAAGCAGATGGGCAGCGGCGGGGGTGTTGCAGGGTGGGGCGGTAACCGCCACCCGCGCGGTCAGCTTCGCAGTGAACCAGCGCAGTGTGTTACGATCCGTACTTTGGCCCCCCGAAATCAGCCACCCCGAGGGTAGGCCGGCGTCAAGGAGTGTCAGTGTGAAGGTATACGAG
>VFZS01000831.1 GCA_016871095.1 Acidobacteriota bacterium | reverse complement strand
GCGGCCGGCCTCAGACAGCGGCTCGTTGGGATTGCCGTCCGTCTTGCCTTCACCTTCGGCGATGTAGGTGACCTTGACGCCCAGCTTGCGATTGAACTCGCTCCAGTCCAGATGCTCGACGTAAACGCCGATCGAACCGGCGCCGCCGGTGAACTCCGGTACGTAGATCCTCTCCGCGGCGTTGGCCAGCAAGTAGGCGGCGCTGTACATGCTGGTGTCGGCCACAGCCCAGATCGGTTTCTGCTGCGCCAACTCCGTGAGTGCCGCCGCGGTCTCGAAAGCGTTGTCGGAGTCCCCGCCGGGCGAGTTTACGCGCAGAAGGATGCCACGCACCTCGGGATCCGCGACCGCCTGCTCGACCTCGTCCAGGATCTGGCCATAGGCCGTCGCGCCGAAGAACAGGGCCTCTAAGAGCGACGGCTCGTTGGCCAGCACGCCGGCGATGTCGATAATGGCCACGCCCTGTTCCAGCGCGTAGGGCCGGCGCGGGCCATAGGCGGCGTCCAGCTTAGAGGCTTCGATCAGCAGCGGCTTGGCGCCGAACAGGCGCAGCACTTCATCACGTCGGGTCTTCATTGTTCGGTCTCGCTTGACGGGTCGCTTGCCCCCGGCGGGGATCAGAGTCGTACTCGAGGCCCAGCACGTCGGCGCGCTGATTGTCGGCGGCGATCTCGCGGTCGATAGCTTCGGCGTCGTAGCCCTGCTCGGAGACCACCTCGGCGCGGGTCTTGAAGCCCGCGCGCACGGCCATGATCTGCGCCTTAATGTCCTTGAGCGGGTCCACCCAGGCAAAGCCCGGTGGAATCCACTTGGCGTCGTAGTAGGGCGCGAGGTCTCCCCGCTTTTCAAGAGCGCCGACCAGCAGCGCGGCCTCGATCCAGCGCCGCCAAATGGGGAGGCAGAACTGAAAAACCACGACTTGATGCTGGAACTGCTCGCAGCGGCGGCGAAACTCCAGCAGCCCCGCCCGAATCGAGGAGTAGTTCACTCCCGTCAGATCCCCGGTCAACTGCTCGTAGGTGATCCCCATGCCGGCGGCGATGGAGCGCAGTTGTACGCGCATGAAGGTCTCGTAGCTGGCGCCCACATCGGCCGGCGTGGAGAACTTCACGTCCTCGCCGGGCAGTAGCACCTGAAGCGTACCGGGCTCCAAACCGGCCAGGGCCGTTCCGCTGGAGTCCGGCGGTCCCTCCCCGACAATCTGGTCCTCGGGAGCGTTCTTGAGGACGAAGCCGGCGAACATGGCCGCCGTTTTCTTGCGCACCAACTCGGCGTCGTCGTACTGGTCCAGTTCGTAGAGCTTCACCAAGACCTGGGTGAGCCAGGGCTGCCCGCGCAACTGGCCGGGCCGGAGGGGACGAAACAGGTGCAGCACCGCATCCGCCGGCACGCGTACCAGTTCGGTGGAAGCCATGGGGTTGCTGGTATCGTTCGGGTGCTCGCGGTACAGCCAGTACGCGACGCGCCTCCCGATGCGATCGAACTCGATGCCGGCCCGGATGTAGTTCCCGTTCTCGAGTCTCCGGTTCTCACTGGTCGGCAGATGCTCGGCCTCCAGCAACTGGAGTTGCAGCGGCACGCTCAGTCCGTCCTTCGGGAGCCGGGGGCGCAGGCGCACCAGGCACTCCCCGCTTTCCGCTACCGACCGGCAGGCCAGCGCCTGCAATCCGTAGAAATCCGTCAGCCCGCTGGCGTCAGCCTCATCGGTCCAGCGCAGCCACAGCGCCTGGATGCGCTCTTTGATCTCGGGGGCTGGATGCAGCGACTGGGGCTTGATGCCCGTGCCGACACAGTTGCCCACGAAGGCATCCAGTGCGTTGGTGGCCCAGGGGTTGCGGCGCACCATGTCGCGCGAGCGCGCCCGCAGTGTATCCAGGCTGCGGAACACCAGCGTGTTGATGTCGCTGGTGAGGGGCAGCCAGCCCGTGGTGCGCCGCGTATTGGCGGCCGCTTCGTAACCGGAGACCGCCCGCCGCCGCGGGAACACCGCCGCCTGTAGTCGCTTCAAGAAACCCACGCCTCAGAACCCCTTGCTGGTGGACACCCGAATCTGCCGCACCACAGGCGTGCCCTGGCTCTGGGCCAGTTCCGCCTCAGCCGCGGCCAGCGCGGCCTTGAGTTCCTCGATGGAGCGGTACTCGACCTCCCGATCGCCAAAGCGCACCCGGCGCACCCCGTTGGCCAGCGCATCGCGCAGCGCCTGGAGTTGCTGCTCGGTGTACATGCTCTACCGCTCCATAAACGGGGACCGAATTACACGGCGCACCGGCGCCGGCCTGGCAGCCAGCACAGTCGCCGGCGGCT
>VFZS01000830.1 GCA_016871095.1 Acidobacteriota bacterium | reverse complement strand
AGCCGCGCGGCGATGGAAAGCACGGCCTCGGCAAATGCCTTGTCCGGCACGGCGGTTTCATTGCCGAACTCCCGGGCGATCAGCTCCCGCAGCCGCGCATCGGTGAGCAGCTCGAAGCGCAGAAGCTGCGCCGCCCGCCGCGCCGCCTCTTCGTGCCGGCAGCCCGGCTGTCCTGAGACCGTGATCAGCGCCATCTCAGGCCCCGTCCGCGCCCTGCGTTTCGTCTCATTCCTCACCCGTCATCATACCCCACGCCGCGCGGGCCCCCGGCCCGCCAGCCGATATGTAAGTTGACTTTCCCGCCAGGAGTGGTTTACCTTGCGATTTGGTCACATGACAGAGCAGGCAGCCGGCGATACCGTCCGCGTGGACACCTTTTTGAGTTCGCTCCTGGAAAGCGCCGACACGGCCGAGCAACTCGTCCTCAACGTCGCCGCCGGCATGGGCTTCGACGAGGAGGAGTTGCACCGGCTGGGCATAGCCGTGCGCGAGACGGTGGTCAACGCCGTGGTCCACGGCAATCGCTACAACGCCCGCAAGAAAGTCCATCTCGTCGTGGCCTCCAGCCAGGACCGCCTGATCATCACCGTGACCGACGAAGGCGCAGGCTTCGACTGGACCTCTCTGCACGATCCCGTGGCCGCTGAGAACCTGCTCGAACAGTCGGGCCGGGGGCTGTTTCTGGTCCGGTCCTTTGTGGACCAGGTGGACGTCCGCCGCCTCAGCCCCGCTGGCGCCGAGGTCCGGCTGGTGAAGCACCGGAAAAAGGTGGTAGCCTAGTTGGGTAAACCAGGAGGTATGATTCGTGAGCGCTAAACTCAGTACCCGCCAGGTGGGGGAAGTCGTGGTGGTTGACGTTTCTGGCCGCATCACCCTGGGCGAAGGCTCCAGCAACCTGCGTGAAGGCGTCCTCGAGTTGCTGGCCAAAGGCAGCAAGAAGATCCTGCTGAACCTGGGCGATGTCACGTACATCGACAGTTCTGGTATCGGGGAGCTGGTCTCCGCCTTCACTTCAGTGTCCAACCAGGGCGGCACCCTCAAGCTTCTCAACCTGACGAAGCGGGTCAAGGACCTGCTGCAAATCACCAAGCTGTATACGGTCTTCGACATTTACGACAACGAGGCCCACGCCATTTCCAGATTCTGACCAGCGGATGCGGCCCGCCCAGCGGCCTCGCCTCGGGGGACACGAGCGCCCGCGCGTTTGAGAGGGACTTGGTGGACGGCATGGCACTGGGCTCCTCAGATCTCACTGAAGAGCCGCAGGTAATTGATCCCCACAAAGGGCCACAGGTGCCAAGAGCGTAAGAACCGCGGTGGACGGCTTGATTCCACCGGCCACGCCGCATCAGATCAGGCGGCCCGCGGGAGCGAGGATCTCGACGGTCGGAAAATAGCTGCGATAGCGGGAGGCATCGCGGGTGAGCAGGGCCAGGCCCCTTACGGCAGCATGCGCTCCAATGTAGAAATCGGGCAGCGGCGAAGTCCGCAAGCCCCCGCGGCGCCGATATCGCAGGAAGCTCTTCCCGGCCAGGAATCCGGCTTCCCAGGGAAGTGGATCACGCCGATACAGCGCTTCCGGCAGAGCCGCGTCCAGGGCCTCGATGGTCGTATAGGCGATCGACACCTCGGCATAGATGATCGGATTAATGACCAGGGTCGTGTACTCGGCGGCCTCGGCTAGCGTGCGCGCGGACCAATCCCCCCAGCCTGGATCGCTGGTTGCGACGTCAAGCAGGACGTTGCTGTCCACCAGCACGCCACGGCAGCGCGCCAGACGGTCCTGCCACTCGGTGATGGCCTCTGTCATTTACGTCGCCTGGCCGCGCAGGTTGCGCCCCGGGTGAGCGCCAGAATCTCGTCGGTGCTCATGCGGGTCTTCGCCGTGCCCCGGAGGAGCTCCAGCGCCAGGCGTCCTCGGACGCTCTCCCCGGGCTGACGCCGAGCCTTGCGGATGCGGGCGTGATCCCCGGCCAACTCGAACTCGACTTCCGTGTGCGGCAACAGACCAAGCTGGCTGCGAATCTCCTGAGGGATGGTGACCTGGCCCTTGCTGGTGACTTGCATGGTAAGACTCCTGCCAGTAAGTGTAATACCGCGGTTGATGAGACCGCAAGTTGCCCGCCGCCCAGGACGCCGTCGATGCGGTCTTCGGCCAGTCGGCAATTCCAGGAGGGATGGATTGGTGGACGGCATGGGATTCGAACCCACGACCCCGGCGTTGCGAACGCCGTGCTCTCCCAGCTGAGCTAGCCGCCCACCGGGCGACAACAGTATTCACTATAGCACGGGGCGGAGCGGTGCGCGGC
>VFZS01000829.1 GCA_016871095.1 Acidobacteriota bacterium | reverse complement strand
CGGGGCCCGGGTGGACGGACTGATAATTGACCCGGAACATCCTTCCTCTGACTGGGACGGCATCTGGGATGCCCGCACGGCGCGCACCGACAGCGGCTGGACGGCGGAGATCGAGATCCCGGTGCGGACCCTCAGCTTCACGCCCGGCTTGAAGGCCTGGGGGCTGAACCTCGAGCGCCGCGTGGCCCGGGACCGCATCACCCTGCGCTGGGCCGCTCCCAGCCTGGATGCGTTCCTGTACGACATGAGCCGCGCCGGCGAGCTGCCCGGGACCGACGGGCTTACCCAGGGCCGCGGACTCGAGCTTACGCCCTACGTCATCGGGCGCATGAAGGAGGCCTTCGGCCGCGCCCCCCGCGCGTGGCAGGGAGCCGGCGGCCTGGACTTCACCTGGCGCATCACCCCTAAGCTGGCGGCGGTCTTCACCGGCAACACCGACTTCGCAGAAACCGAGGTGGACACGCGCCAGGTCAACCTCACCCGCTTCCCCTTGTTCTTCCCCGAGAAGCGCGCCTTCTTCCTGGAAGGCTCCAACCAGTTCGAGTTCGGTCTGGGGCTGGGCCGGTCCTTCATCCCCTTCTTCACCCGCCGGGTGGGGTTGCTGCGCGGCCAGCAGGTGCCCGTCGAGGCGGGCGTGAAGCTAAACGGGCGGGTCGGCCGCTGGAACCTGGCCGTGCTGGACGTACAGACCCGCGAGACCCGCCTGGCCCCGGCGACGAACCTGTTCGCGGGCCGCGCCTCCTACGACATCAATCAGAATCTGCGCGTGGGCACGCTAGTCACTCACGGCGACCCTGAGGGGCGCAAGCAGAATACCCTTGCCGGTTTCGACGCCGTGTGGCGCTCCTCGCGCTTCCAGGGTGACAAGAACTTCCTGGTGGGCGCCTGGACGGCCTTCACCGCGGGCGATCACCCGGCCGGCGGCCGCTCGGGCTGGGGCTTTAAGGTGGATTACCCCAACGACCTGTGGGACTGCGCGGTCACCTTCAATCAGTTCGGCGAGGCGCTCTCGCCCGCCCTGGGCTTCTTACCGCGCCCAGGAACACGGCAGTACAGCGCCAAGTGTGACTTTATGCCCCGGCCATCGAGAGACGGCCCCTTTCGCTTCATCCGGCAGCAGTTTCTCGAAGGCAACTACAGGCGGGTCACTAACATGCGCGGCATCAACGAGAGCTGGAACGCCGAGTTAGTGCCCCTCAAGGTGCAGTTTGAGTCCGGCGACGGTTTCGAGTTCCAGTGGGTCCCGCAATACGAGTGGCTCCCCGGACCCTTCGAGATCACCGAGGGTCTCACCATCCCGCCCGGCGCTTACCGCTTCAACCGCTGGACCCTGGAGGCCGAGACCAGCTCGCACCGGCCCCTGCAAGCGGGCTCCATCACCGGCTCCGGACGCTTCTACAGCGGCCGTCTCACGCAGTGGGAGAACTACCTCCGCTGGACCTCGCCCAAGGGGCGCTACCAGGCGGGCCTCACCGTCGAGCAGAACTTCGGCCGCCTCCAGGAGGGCAGCTTCGTGCAGCGTCTCTGGCAACTCGAAACCGCCTTCTCGTGGAGCCCCAACCTGGCGCTGACCAGCTTCGTCCAGTTCGACACCGAATCGCAGAACCTCGGCGCCAACACGCGCCTGCGCTGGACCCTCAAGCCCGGCCGCGAGCTTTTCCTCGTCTGGAACCGCGGCTGGCAGCGGCTCCGCACCAGCCGCGAGGATCTGCTGCTGACACCCGACAGCGAATTCCTCGCGCTGAAGCTGCGCTGGACTCTCCGGCGGTAGCGCCGGGGGGATGCTGTAAGCGAGCACGAACTGCGGTTATGGTCCTACGAGAAATGGCGCCCACGCCCCAGCTTCAGCCTGGCTCCGCTGGGTAGGAGAACCATAGCGACGCCTGACCCATTTTCGAAAGAACGCCTGTTCCACCGGGCCTCCGGCACAGGGCAAGGCGCTCAGCGGAACACCACCAGGTCTTCGACGGCTACGTCCGTGCCCGCGCGGTCGGCGTAGGGTTCGCCGAGCACCACCAGCCGCACGGTGTGCGGGCCGTTCTTCAGCCCGAAGACGTGCCAGACCGCCTCGCCGCCCTTGGGGCCTTTCTCGTCGGAGTTGACGTCCACGCTGCGGTGCAGCTTGCCGTCGAGGTAGACGTCGGCCTTGCCGCCGGTGGGCAGGTAGGGGCCGACCACGATCACCCCCGTGCCGGTGAAAGTGACGGTCGCCTCAGCGCCCTTGTCGGAGGCCGTGCGGGTGGGCCGCTTCTCGTCCTTCCTCCAGGCGCCGGAGAACTTCCAGCGCGCGTCGTCGGCGCTGACCCGCTC
>VFZS01000828.1 GCA_016871095.1 Acidobacteriota bacterium | reverse complement strand
GCCAGCGCAGGGACTGGGGCGGGCGCTGGTAGTAGCTGCCGTTGTAGTTGGCGTGGAAGTGGTTCTCGCCGGTGTACCAGCCGCGCTGGTTCCAGTTGGTCCAGCGCTCCAGGCTGATGGTCACCTCCGCGGTTTCACCGGCCGGCGCTTCGAGGTGGCGCTCGGCGATGCGGTACTCGACGCCCTTGAGCGCCACCAGCCTCACCCCGCCGGCGGGCACGAGCAGCGTGTCGTCCCCGCCGGCCACGAAGAAGCCTTCGCGCTCCCCGTCCGCTTCGAGCGGGTAGTAGAAGATCTGTGATCCCGCGGGGCAGTAGGCCTTGCCGTCGGAGGCGCGCACGTACAGCCGCGCGGGGGTGGGCTGCCCCAGTTCGTCCAGCACCCGCACGCGCAGCCGCGCCGAGGGCCGCCGGAACTTGAGGCTCGTCAGGCGCACGTGGGTCTTCTCGCCTCCGCCGGCCGGTATGGTGAACAGGTCGATGTTGCCCATGTGGTTGGAGACCAGCGCGATGCGCCGGCCGTCCGGCGAGACCGCGGGCGAGAACTCGTCGCGCTCCGTATTGGTTACCGCCACAGGTGTGCCGCCGGTGCGGCCCACGCGGTATAGCTCATAGTCGCCCTTGCCGTTGACCACCACCGCGGAGTAGATCACGCTCTCGCCGCCCGGCTCCGCCGAGAGGCTGTGCAGCAGGACGATATCCTCGGGCCGGTAGCGGGTGAGCGGCAACTGGATGGCGATGGGCGTCGCCCCGGGCGTCAGCGTCCAAATCTGCGGGGCCGGACCGCGCTGCGCGGCGAAGAACACTTCCTCACGCCGGGGATTCCAGGAAGCGTCTACCCAGGCCGAGGACTGCCGCCCCTGCGGGGGAACCTGGAGCTGCTCCCAGGCGCCATTGGCCAGGCTCAGTTCGTGAAGCCACCCGCCGAAGTTCGGGTTGCGCAGCGCGCAGACGATCCGGCTTGCGTCCGGCGAGAAGGCCAGCGTTCCGGACACCGGCTGCGGCGACGCCATCTCCCGCTCCTGCCCGGTGGCCGCATCCACCAGCACCAGCCGCCCGGTTATGTTTGGAGTCCGGCCCGCCGGCGCTCCGCCCCGGATGAAAGCGATCCGGTCTCCCTTGGGCGACCAGGCAGGATGCGCGTGATAGCCGGCCGAGGTAGTGATCTGCTCGGCCACGCCGCCCCCGGCGGCCACCTGCCAGATGCTGCCGAACAGAGAAAACGCCAGGCGCTTGCCGTCCGGCGACCAGGTGGGATCTGTGGCTCCCCAGGTCACGGTCTCTGCCTCGGCGGCTCCCACCGGGGCCAGCCGCACCCGCACCGCTAACAGGCACCCCAGCGCGGCCAGCACGGTCACGACTATGATTCGGCTTGCGGTCTTCATGACTGTTTTGGGACTCTCCCCGGCGGTCATTATACTCAGCGGCGGCGGTGGAGGGCTACCCGGCGGGAGGAAAAATGGGAAGGGCGCCGCGCGCGGCGCCCCTGGAGGACATCTCGTATTTGAATAGTTAGTGTCCGCGGGCCGGGATTTCTCTCAGGAAATCTCGCCCGCCCCGGCCGAGGGCCGGCAGGGGAAGACCTGGGGGGTCAGTTGGAAGCGCTCCTGGTAGGCGGCGGTGATACGCTCCTGGAACTCCCCAACCGCCTCGGGCCGCACCAGGCTCACCGTGCAGCCGCCGAAGCCGCCGCCGGTCATGCGCGCTCCCAGCACGCCGGGCAGCGCCAGGGCCGTGTCCACCAGGAAGTCCAGCTCTTCGCAGCTCACCTCGTAGTCGTGCTGTAGGCTGCGGTGCGAGCCTACGAACAGTTCCCCCATGGCGCCCAGGTCGCCGCGGCGGCTGGCGGCGACGAAATCCTCGACCCGCTGGTCTTCAGTCACCACGTGGCGGGCGCGTTTGCGGGGCACTTCGGGAACCTCGGCAGCGAGCGCCTCGAATTCACCGGCGGAAACGTCGCGAAGACTGGCCACCCCGGGCTTGCGCCGCCGGATGGCTTCCACCGCCTCGCCGCACTCCCGCACCCGGTCGCGGTAGGCCGATTGCCCCAGCTCGTGCTTCACCATGGTGTTCACGGCCAGGATCTCGACGCCTTCCGGCAGCCTTACCGTTTCGTGGTCCAGGCCGCGGCAGTCGATCTTCACCGCCGCGTGCTCGCGCCCGAACACCGACACGTACTGGTCCATGATGCCGCAGGGCATGCCCACGAAATCGTTCTCGGCGCGGCGGCACAGCCGGGCCAGCTCGAGGCCGTCCATGGTGCGGTCGCCCAGCAGGGCCAGCGCGGTGGCCACCTCGAGCGCCGCCGATGAGCTCA
>VFZS01000827.1 GCA_016871095.1 Acidobacteriota bacterium | reverse complement strand
CGAGCCGTGGCCATTGAGGTACTTGGTGGTGGAATGGATCACGATGTCGGCGCCGTGCTCGAAGGGGCGGAACAGGTAGGGGCTGGCCAGGGTGCTATCCACGATCAGCGGAGCGCGGTTCTCATGGGCCAGGTCCGCGAGCTGGCGTATGTTGGGGACATCCATCTTGGGGTTGCCGATGATTTCAGCGAACAGCAGTTTGGTGTTCCCGGTAACGGCGGCTTTCCAGGCGTCGAGGTCGCTGGTTTCCACCAGCTTCACCTGAATGCCGAACTTGCGGAAGACGTTCTCAAACAGGAGGAACGTGGACATGAACAGGGAGTTGCCGCATACGATCTCGTCACCGGCGCGGCAGATGGCGAGCATGGCATCGGTGACCGCGGCCATGCCGGAGCCGGTGACCACGGCATCCAGCCCGCCCTCCAGCAGCACGAGGCGCTTCTCCAGGGCCTCGTTGGTGGGATTGCGCAGCCGCTGGTAGATGAAGCCGGGCTTCTTGCCGGCGAATACCTCGGACAGCTCCTCGGCGGTGGCGAAGCGGTGGGAGGCGCTCTGGAAGATCGGCGCCAGCGTGGAGCTCCTCCACAGGTCGGGAGTCTGCGCTCCGTGAATAACGAGAGTGTCAAACTTGAGTGTAGTGTTGGACATGCATCTCCTTTGCGCCGGGGACAGGCTGCCCTGTCCACGGAGGGACAGGGTGGCCTGTCCCCCAGGGCGCTAGAACTTACCGTCACGGACCTCGAAGTGGGTGGGCTTGTTCCACGTCAAGCCGCCGGCCCGAACCCAGTCGGTCACCCACTCGATCAACTGCTCGATGCTCACCTCAGGATAGCCCAGCAGTGCCTGGCAGCGCGCGGCGTTGCTTAACAGCGCGGTGGGGCCTTCAGTCCCTTCGAACACCGGCTCGACACCGAACCGCTCTCCGAAGCGCAGCGCCAGGGACCGCACGGACAGTGTTTCGGGGCCGGTCAGATTCAGCACCGTGGGCGGCGACTGGCACAGGGCAAGGGAGCGCAGGCAGGCCGAGTTGGCGTCGCCCTGCCAGATTACATTCACCATGCCCATGGCCAGGTTGACGGGCCGCCGCTCGAAGACCTTCTGGGCGATGTCCAGCAGGACGCCGTAGCGCAGATCGATAGCGTAGTTCAGGCGCAGCAACGTGACCGAGGTGCCGTAGCGCGAAGAGAAGTACTCGAACATGCGCTCGCGGGCCAGCGCGGACTGGGCGTATTCGCCCACCGGAGCGGTGGGGCTGGTCTCGGCAGGCCCGCCGTGCGCGATGGGCACCAGGGGATAGACGTTGCCGGTCGAGAAGGCCACAATGCGGGAGCGGTGAAAGCGCTCGGCCACCCGCGCCGGCAGGTAGCAGTTCAGCGCCCAGGTCAGGTACTCGTTGCCGGTGGTGCCGAACTTGCGCGCCGCCATGAAGATGACGTTGGGGATGTCGGGTAAAGCGGCCAGTTGGTCTTCTTCGAGCAGGTCCGCGGCGATGGTCTCCAGGCCGGCCTGCGCGAGCTCCTCGCGCAGGCCCTTCTTCGAGAAGCGCGCCACGGCGATGATGCGCCTGGCGACGCCGGACTCGTCGGCGGCGCGGCGGGCGCGGCGCGCCAGACTCGGTCCCATCTTGCCGCCGACGCCCAGGATGAGCAGGTCGCCCTCCAGCTCGCGGAAGAAAGCCACGTCGCGCGCGTTGGGCCGCGCGAGCAGTCCTTCGAGTTCGGCTTCGGTTCGTGGAGTCATCGCTTGTATCCAATCTTGCGCAGGAAGGCGTGGCGCGCCTGCGCATCCGGTTCGGTCTCGAGGCCCTTGGGCGCAAACCCGTCGATCACACCCAAAACGCCGCGTCCCTGTTCGGTTTCGGCCACCACTACTTCCACCGGGTTGGCCGAGGCGCAGAAGATGGAACAGACCTCGGGGACGTCCTGGATGCGCCCTAGCACGTTGATGGGGTAGCCGTCGCGCAGGGCGATCACGAAGATGTGCCCGGCGCCCACCGCCTGGGCGTTGCGCGCGGCCAAGGCCCGCAGGTCCGCGTCGTTGCCCTCGAGCCGCGTAAGGCAGGGTCCCGAGGCCTCGTTGAAGGCGATGCCGAACTTCAGTTGCGGCGCCGTGTTGACCAGGGCCTCGTAGAGGTCTTCGACGGTCTTGATGAAGTGGGTCTGCCCGAGGATGATATTGCCGCCCTCGGGGACTTCGAGACGGACGGTTTTCAGTTCCATGGGAGTTCTCCCAGGATACTATGGCGCGGGCGGCGCTCAGGCCTTCAGGCGCGCGCGCAGGCCGGCCCAGCGCAAGGCCAGGTATCCAGGCAGTTGCG
>VFZS01000826.1 GCA_016871095.1 Acidobacteriota bacterium | reverse complement strand
CTTCGCAGGGGATCCCCAGTGACCGCGCCTGTTCGACCGCCGGGACGATGAGGCGTCCCTCCTCGTCGCCGAACAGGCCGTGCTCGCCGGCATGCGGGTTCAGACCACAGACGGCGATGCGTGGTTGCGGGAACCCCAGCCGCAGCATGGCTTCGTGGCCCAGCTCGATGGTGCGCAGGATGGAGGCAGTATCCAGGTTGCAGGCCTGCCGCAGGGGAACGTGGGTGGTGACGTGGATGACACGCAGGCGGTCGCTGGCAAGCATCATACGCGGCTCGGTGACGCCGCACAGCTCGGCGATCAGCTCGGTGTGTCCCGTGAAGTGCTCCCCCGACCGGGTGATGGCTTCCTTGTTGACTGGCGCAGTCACCATGGCGGCGGCCTCGCCCGCCAGGCACAGGCGCACTGCCTCGCGTATCGCAGCCACTTCGGCCCGCCCGACCGGGCGGTTCCTGACCGAGCCGCGACCGTCAGGGAGCGGTCTGTGCGGTTCCAGGATCCGCGCTTCCGGCAGCTTCAATCCGGTGAGCTGCTCGGCAGCCGCCAGCACGCCGCGGTCTCCCAGAACGATCCAACTGGCCAGCGCTCCAATCTCCGCGTCGGCCAGAGCCTTCACAATGACCTCGGGGCCTACGCCGGCGGGGTCGCCCATGGTCACGGCGATCGTGGGCAGGCTCATACCGCTTCGAGTATAGCCGCCAGGGCGTCCACTGCGCCGAAGCCGCCGGCCTTGGTGACCACCGGCAGCCCGTCACAGCAGCCCCCGATGAGCGTGCCGAGGGGGATGCCGGGGAGGATCTCGCGCAGCGAGCGTATGCCCTGAACGCCGAGCGCGCGGCACACGGCCAGCGCTGTGTCGCCGCCCGAAAGCACCAGCGCACGCGCGGCGGGACGTTCGGGCAACTCTGCGATGGTCATCACCCAGGCCTCGGGGTGGCGGGTCTTGAGGTAGTCCACCTGGGCCACCGTCACCGGGTTGGCTGACCCGATGACGAACAGCACATCCCCGGAAGACGGGGACAGGCTACGCTGTCCCTCCGTGGACAGCGCGGCCTGTCCCCGTTGCTCGGCAAGCAGAGCCGCTACCTCGCGGGCCAGCCCCGCCGAGCCGGCCAGCAGCGGGCGGGGGGCCCTCGAGAGGGCCAGGCGGGCCACTCGGGCCAGATCCTCCTGGGCCACCGTGTCAAACCACCGTATGCCGGGATGGGCCCCGAGCAGCGACGGAAGCTGCAAGCGCCGGTCAGAGCCGACGTACAGCCATCCGTCCCGCACCGTGCGGCCTTGGGCAGGGAAAGCGGGCGCCAGGTATGCCTCACGGAAGCCGCACTCCTCCAGCACGGCTTCGATCTCGGCCACGATGTTGCCGTGAAGCGTCGAGTCGATCTTCTTGAACAGCACCCCGCCGAGGGCCCGGCAAGCGCGGCGGACCTTCTCGCCCGCCTCCTCGGGCGGGTCATTGCGGCTGTTGGTGGAGATGACGGTCACCTCGGAGGGTTCGCTCGGCTCGGGGTCCAGCCAGACGATGGTGGCGAGGCCGCGCAGCGCGAACTGCACGCCGGCGTCGCAGGCCCCGGTCAGGTCGTCTGCCACAAGCGAAATGGGGACAGACGGAAGCGTCCCCAGGGGGATGGTTCCGTCTGTCCCCGATTCCATGCGCGTCACCAAGCCGGGCGCTTCAGGTGCCGAATGTTTCGCAACTCGTTAATTTCCTTCTCGGTGAGGGGGTGGTCGAGCTGGCCGGCGGCTTCCAGTTCGCGGTGCAGGCCGCGGAAGGCGTCACTGACCTCCAGCCCGATCAGCCGTAACTGGCGGTCGAAGTAGTAGAGGATCGCGGGGTCTAAGACGTGTTCGCGCTCGCGGACGGTGACTTTGATCCGGCCGCCGCTGAAGTCCACCCCGTTAGGCCAGTTGTATTGGTAGAGCTTCCGGTTGATGCAGGTCCGCGGGAACAGCAGGCGGGTCTTCTCGCGGCCCGGCGCGAAGCCCTGAAGCTGGTAGTCTGGGTTCTCCTCAATGGAGGCCCCGCCCAGGTCACCGGGGTCGAGCACCACCAGCGTGGCGCAGTGGTAGCCGTTGCTGATGCCGGCCAGGAGGATCTCTTCCGTGCCGTCGCCGTTCAGGTCGGCGAGATCCATCTGGTTGAGGTGGCCGGAGTGCCAGTACTCACCCAGGATCGCTCCTCGATGCGAGAGTACTACGACTTGGCTGGGGTGATGCGCCAGGTGGAGGCTGCTGACGACGAGTTTGCGGCGGCCGTCGGGACCCGGCGACAGGGGCATGAAGCAGGACACCTGGTACGGTGGAGGGAATTCTACTGCT
>VFZS01000825.1 GCA_016871095.1 Acidobacteriota bacterium | reverse complement strand
AAGCGGCCGGGGCTCCAGGGGTGCGCGTCTTGGAAGTGACAACATTACTGGTTCTTTTATTTTCGCGCTGATCCGTGCGTATATGATACGCTAGGATAGGAGATCCACCGTGATGATGCCCCGCTCCTTGGAAATGCTCGAACAGCAACGCTCCCAGATCACTGAACAGATCGCCGCCCTGGGCGACCTGCGGTGTGGTTCCATCACTTCCACCACCGGCCGCTGCGGCAAGCACAACTGCCGCTGCCACAAGCCCAACCAACCCGGCCACGGCCCCAACCTCCGGCTCACCTTCAAGCAACGCGGCCGGACCCGCACCGAGTCCTTGCCGGACGCTTCTGCCGTCAACAAAGCCAAGCGGGAAATCGAGGAGTACCGCAAGTACCAGGCGCTGAACAAAGAGTTCCTCGAGGTCAACGCGGAAATCTGCCGCCGGCGTCCATCGGAACCGGACGGGCTGGCCCCACAGGAAAAAAAACGCTCGAAGCCATCCAGCAGGAAACGGCGCGCGAAATAGAACGCATGGTCCAGAAGATCTTTGCCGACCAGCGCCAAACCGGCCGTCTGGATCTGGAGGCCATCGAGACATTCGTGCGCGAAAGCATGCATCGAGCCGGCGCGGGCGCCTTATCGCATCTGCTCCAGGTCGATCCTCCCGCACAAGCTTCGCTGGTCTGCCGCTGTGGGCATAGTGCGCGTTACAAGGAACAGCGGCGCAAACCCATGCTGACAGTGGTGGGGCGCGTGGAGTATGAACGTCCCTACTACGTGTGCAGCCATTGTCACCACGCCCCCAATCCCGCCGACGCGGCGCTAGGAGTCGCGGGGGAAGAGTTCTCCCCCGGGGTGCGGCGCATGATGGCGGTGGTGGGCAGCGAGGCGGCGTTCGATGTCGGCCGCGAGCAGTTGGAATTGCTGGCGGGATTGCACGTGTCCACCAAGTCAGTCGAGCGGCAGGCGCAGCGGATCGGCGCGGAAATCAGGGAGCTTGAACAGCTTGAAATCCAACGCAGCGTCCAACTCGAGTTACCCATCCCCATCGGCCCGCCCATCCCCGTCCTGTATGTAGAGATCGACGGCACGGGCGTTCCGGTCGTCCGGAAGGAGACCGCGGGCCGGACGGGCAAAGTCGAAGGCCAACCCTCACACACTCGCGAAGTGAAGCTCGGCTGTGTCTTCACCTCGGTTGGCGTAGATGCTCAGAATCACCCGATTCGGGATGAGGGCTCGACCACCTACACCGGAGCGATCGAGACGGCCGAAGAGTTTGGACGCCGCATCTATCGCGAAGCGTTCCAGCGGGGTTGGTCGCGAGCGCGGCTGAAAGTCATCCTCGGCGATGGCGCCATCTGGATTTGGCACCTCGCGGCGCAACAATTCCCGGGCGCCATTCTGATCGTGGACTTCTATCACGCCAGCGAGCATATTCACGAGCTTTCCCGCTTGCTCCTCCCCGCCGATGCAGAGGCCCGTCGCCACTGGGTCGGAGTCGCGATGTATCTGCTCAACAACGGCGAAATCGAATCCCTGGTCACCATTCTCCGTCACCTGCTTGCACAGCACCCCGCTTTGGCCGAGAAACTGGAAAACGAAGTCCAATACTTCGAGCGCAATGCCGAGAAGATGCGCTACCCGGAATTCCGAGCACGGGGATTGTTTGTTGGCTCGGGCGTCATTGAGGCTGGCTGCAAAACCGTCATCGGCTCGCGCCTCAAGCAGTCCGGAATGTTCTGGACGGTCAAAGGGGCCAACCAGATCATCGCCCTTCGATGCTGCCGTTTGAGTGGCAGGTTTGAAGACTTCTGGGAGGCCCGCGCCGCCTAGCTGTCACTTTTCAGACGCGCACCCCCGTGCAAGTACTTACCCTGTTAAATTCCCTTCACTCCTGTTCGCTCCCGGACGGAAGATGAGCCGTCAGCTTCAGTTGGTTCCGATCGCGTGCGCTGGCGCTCCGGGGACATGCCACGGGAGCCCGGGCGTATACTCCACCCCGCGTCAACCCCATGTCGCCACGGCTTATGCTTGTCGCACGCGGGGAGCTCAGCGGTTGTACTTCGGGGTGACGCCGCGAAGCTTGGCCCAGACGGCATCGCAGGCGGCGATGGTGTCTTCCGCCAAAGGGCCTTGCTGGCAGGCTTCCAGGTTCTGATCCAACTGTTCCAGGCGGCTGGCGCCCAGGATGACGCAATCGGTTCGGGTGTGGTGGAGCAGCCAGTTCAACGCCAGGCTGATCAGCGAGCGTCCGGCTGAGCGGGCAATCGAGGCAAGTTCCTCGACCGCATCGAAGTAGGCGGGGTGCCAGTACCGGTCGAGGTAGAGCTG
>VFZS01000824.1 GCA_016871095.1 Acidobacteriota bacterium | reverse complement strand
CAATGGGGAGGATATCGCCCGGCGGGAGCAAGAGGAGATCCACCGGACCGTGCAGTTGGATCTACCCCTGGTGGTGGGAGAGCCCGTCCCGGTCCTGTACGTGGAAATGGACGGGACGGGAGTCCCGGTGGTGAAGAAAGAGACGGTGGGCCGACAAAGCAAGCTGGAAGGTCAACCGGCCCACACGCGGGAGGCCAAGCTGGGATGCGTTTTCACGCAAACCCGATGGGATGAGGAAGGCTACGCCATCCGCGACCCGGATTCGACCACCTACGTGGGAGCCATCGAAACCGCGGAGGAGTTCGGCAAGCGCCTCTATTTGGAAGCCTGGAGGCGCGGCTGGAGCCGGGCGAAACAGAAGGTGGTAATCGGCGATGGAGCCGAATGGATCTGGAACCTTGCCCATCAACATTTTCCCGGTGCGATTCAGATCGTCGATCTGTATCACGCTCGTCAGCACCTGTGGGAGCTGGTGCGCAAGCTGCACCCCAACGATGAGGCGCAGCAGAAGCGCTGGATCATGGTCCAACAACACCGGCTCGACAAGGGGAAGATCGAGAAGCTGGTGCTGGCGCTACGCTCCATCGATACAGCCAATGCCGAGCTGGCCGACAAGATCCGCACCGAGGCAGACTACTTCGAGAGGAACGCGGAGCGCATGCGCTACCCGGAGTTTCGCCGCCAGCACCTGTTTGTCGGCTCCGGAGTCATCGAGGCAGGGTGCAAGACCGTCATCGGCTCACGCTGCAAGCAGTCCGGCATGTTCTGGACGGTTCGCGGAGCCAACGCCATCCTCGCCCTGCGGTGCTGTCATTTCAACGGCCGGTTTGAGGACTATTGGGAGGCCCGCCGGGCCTGAGTTCCACTCCCATGTCGCGCACCCCTCCACCTCTTGGAGCCGGGAGCAGGGTCAAGGGCGGTCCGACGGTTTTCGTCGGACCGTTCATCGCAGACCCTTGACGCTGCGGACGGCTCCCCATACTGGGAATGGGACGAAGCCTGCGCAAAGCGCGGCTTCGTCCATAGCAGGATTCTTTGGCTGCCTCTGACCAAGACTCGTGCCCTCGAATCCTACGGTAGAATCAGCTTCTACCCGCCATCTATTCGATCTTCAACCAGAGACCATGATTCGTTGTTCGAACTCCCCTCTCAGTTCCCAGGGGAGGCAGGGCGCTCCACCATTTTGTCGATGGACCTCGGTCCACCACGGAAATTCCCGGGCCACCCTGCATACGAGCCGGCGGCACCTGGCTGCCTGGATTCCCGCAACTTCCAGTACAGCCGCACCGCCAACTTTCGGGCGATGGCCACCTTGGCCACCGCGCTGCCGCGCCGGAACTTGAGCCTCAGGTAGTCCCGCCGCAATTCCGGATCCAATCGCGCCGCAGTCTGCGCGGCTTCCACCAGGAGAAAGCGCAGCATGCAGTTGCCTTGCTTGCTGATGGAACCCAGCCGTTGTTTGCCTCCACTACTCGACTCCCGGGGATTCAAGCCCAGGTAACTCACCAACTGCTTGCTGCTCTGGAAGCGGTGGATCGGTCCGATCGTCGCCACAAAGGCCAAGGCCGTCACCGGACCCACTCCGCGCTGTTCCATCAAGCGCTGGGCAGCGGGGCGCCTGCCCGCTTCCGCAAGCACCGCCTCGTCCAAAGCGCGGATAGGGGCCTCCAGCCAGTCCTGCATGGCGAGCAGTTCCCGCCTCCGACGGCTGGCCCAGGGCCCCAGCGCCAAGCCTTCAAGTTCTTTACGGCCCGCCGCCGTCCATAACTTTCCTTTTCGGCAGACCCCCTCACCCATCGCCAGCGCGTGCAACTGGTTCCGCACCGAGGTTCGCCAGCAGACCAGCTTATAGCGGTGCCGGAGCAGTTGCCGCACATCCCGCTCGGCCGGTGACGCCGTCCAAATCCGCGGGAACTGGTCCTTCACCAGCAAGTCCAGCAGATGCCAGGCGTCCCGCGAATCCGTCTTCTGCTTCCGCACCATCGCTCGACGGATCTCCGCCGCGTCTCCCACCCACAGCTCGTGCCCGAGCTCCGCCAGCAGGGCTTCGAACCATTGACTGTACCCCGTCGCTTCCATCCCCACTCGAGCCCGCCTCGCAAGGGCGGCGTAAAAGGCGCGGGCTTCTCCGTTCTCGTGTTCTAATCGACGCTCCACCAGCTCGCCGGTCTCCGTATCCAGCATGGCTATCCACTGGAAGCGCGTATGAAAATCACAACCTATAATAAACATGCTCGGCTCCTTTCGTCCGAGTCTTGGTCAGATCGTCACTGCCAAGTCTACTCGGCCGGCTGGAGCCGACGCCGTTATTCAATCAGCTTGGC
>VFZS01000823.1 GCA_016871095.1 Acidobacteriota bacterium | reverse complement strand
ACTTCGAAGTGCTGGGGGTGGAGGCCGCCCTGGGGCGGACCTTCACTATGGCCGACGAGACCAACCCGGGCGCCAACCCGGTGGTGGTGCTCAACTACGATTACTGGCGCAACCGGTTCCGCGGTGACCGGAACGTGATCGGGGGAACCCTCCGAATCAACGGTTTCCCGATGACCATCGTGGGCGTGGCGGCGCCGGGCTACAACGGGGTGACCCTCGGCTACATCCCCCGGCTGCACATTCCCGTGACGATGAAGCGTCAAGCCACACCTTCTTGGGATGAGTTGGAGAACCGCCGCAGCCGCTGGGTGCAGGTGTATGCGCGCCTGAAACCCGGCGTGTCGAGGCCGCAGGCGGAGGCTTCGATCCGCACGCTCCACAAGCAGATCATACACGAGGAGGTGCTGGATGCCTCCTTCAGCGGGGTCACGGAGTACCTCCGGCAGCAGTTTCTGCGCTCCTATGCGGTGGTGCTGCCGGGCGGTCAGGGATATTCCGGGATGCGGCGGGCGCTGGAGACGCCGCTGCGCGTGCTGACGGCACTGGTGGGCCTGGTGCTGCTGATCGCCTGCGCCAACGTGTCCAACCTGCTGGTGGCGCGGGCGGCGGGCCGGCAGAAGGAGGTCGCCGTGCGCCTGGCGCTGGGGGCGGGGCGGTTCCGCCTGGTCCGGCAGTTGATGATGGAGAGCCTGCTGCTGGCGCTTGCTGGTGGTGCGCTGGGCATAGCCCTGGCCTGCTGGGTGAATCGCGCTCTGCTGCTGCTGGCGCCCACCGAGCAGATACGTGCATCTCTCTCGCCCGACCCGGATCCGAGGACGCTGCTGTTCGCTTTCGCCGTATCCTGCGTCGCGGCCATGGTGTTCGGGCTGTTGCCGGCGTGGCGGGCCACCCGGGCGGACCTGGCCTCGGTGATGAAAGAGCAGGCTGGCGCCGTCGCAGGAGGCCACGGGGCGCGGCTGCGCAAGACCCTGGTGGTCGTACAGGTGATGCTCTCGCTGCTCCTGCTGGTGGGGTCCGGCCTTTTCATCCAGAGCCTACAGAAGCTGCGGGCCGTGGACCCTGGCTTCCGGCCCACCAACCTGGTCCGCTTCAAGCTGGATCCCATGCTGAGCGGCTACGGGGCGGAGCGCACCCGGGAGTTCTACCGGCAGTTGCAGCAGCGGCTGGAGAGGCTCCCCGGCGTGGAGTCAGCCGCGCTGGCGATAGCGGCCATCATGGAGGGGGACACCTGGAATTCCACGATCACGGTGGAAGGCTATCGTGCTGCTGACGGCGAGGACATGAATCCCAACTTCAACTCCGTCTCACCGCGCTACTTCAAGACCTTGAGCATCCCGGTCAAACTGGGACGCGACTTCGACGAGCGCGACCGCCTGGGCGCCCCGAGAAGGGTCCTGGTGAACGAGACCTTCGTCAAGCGCTATTTCCCCGGCCGCAACCCTCTGGGCTACCACATCGGCATGGGCGCCGGGCCCCAGGTGAAAACTGACATGGAGATCGTCGGCGTGGTGGCTGACACCAGGTACGAGGATCTGCGCGAGCCCATCCCCCGGCAGATCTTCGTGAACTACGCGCAGAGCCAGGGGGCCTCCGGAATGACGGTCTACGTGCGGACCTCGCTGCCGTCGGAGAAGACTTTTGCCGCCGTCCGCTCCGAGGTGCGTAGCCTCGACCCCGGTATCCCGCTTTACGACATGTACACCATGGAGGACCTGCTGGACCGGTCGTTGGCAACCGAGCGCCTGGTGGCCTATATGGCTGGCGGATTCGGTCTGGTGGCCACCCTGCTGGCGGTCATGGGGCTGTACGGCGTGACGGCCTACGGGGTAGCGCGGCGCTCACGGGAGATCGGCATTCGCATGGCGCTCGGAGCGGAAGCCGGCGCCGTGCTGCGCATGGTGCTGCGCGAGGTATCGCTGCTGGCGGGCCTGGGGGTCGCGATCGCGCTGCCGGCGGTGTGGTGGCTGACGCAACTGGTGCGCAGCCTGCTTTACGGAATCGAGCCACGCGACCCGCTGACCATCGGGGTCGCGGCCCTGGGGTTGATTGGGGTGGCCCTACTGGCGGGTGGCGTCCCCGCCTTGAGGGCCAGCCGGCTGGATCCGGTGAAGATTCTGAGGTATGAATGAGCGGGCGGCACGCCACGGCGCGCCAAGGTGCGCCAGCACGGTCGTGGCGTGGTAATACGCTTGCTCCACCCCGCCGGGGCACGCTTAACTGGAATCAGTTCCCGCCGGGGACAAGGAAGGTTCCCATACCTCCTAATCACAGGGGTCCCCGGCGGATATCCTTTGGGGGTCAGAAACTGCGGTAATGAGACATAGGTCGCA
>VFZS01000822.1 GCA_016871095.1 Acidobacteriota bacterium | reverse complement strand
GCCCAGGCCAAGTAGCCTGGCCTGGTTTCCCTGGATTGGCCCTCCTGGCAGGAGGGCCATTTTGTTTATCCCGCCCGCGCCTGGAAGATTTTGGCCCAAACGAAAGCCACAAGGGAAAGTGACTAGACAGCAGGCAATAGTTATGGTACAATGCAATTAACGACGAGTAGCTAACCGAGAGGAGGTCCACCCATGCCTACAGGCCCAAGTGGTACAGTGCCGCGTATCCTGGCCCTGGTGGCCGCCCCGCTGGTGAACGAAGATGGGAATGTCATCCGTCGCCTGGGGCTGGAGGCGGAGAAGGAGCAGATCATCGCCCGCCTGGGGGAGGTAAAACGGCAAGCGGAGATGCACATTGAGGTGGCTACGCCGGAGAATCTTTCCCGGCTGCTCACCCTGCACAACTACGGCATCCTGCACTTCACCGGCCACGGCGGCCTGGGCCTCCTCTGCTTTGAGGACGGGCGCGGCGGCCTCTACGACCTGACGCCGGATAAGTTCCAGGCCCTGATTGCCCCAGAGGGCCGCGCCCCCTTCCGCCTGGCCTTCCTCTCCGCCTGCCATTCCGAGAGCATGGCACAGGCCCTGGTGAACGTCGGTGTGCCCCACGTGGTAGTCATCTACTGTGAAACGCCGGTGGATGACCGGGCAGCCATCACCTTTGCCCGCAACTTCTACCCTGCTCTCCTGGCTGGCGAGACCGTGCAGGCGGCTTTTGACCGTGCTCAGGCTACCGTGTGGGCCAGCGGGGACATGCCACCTGACCAGGCAGAATGGGAAGCCTGGAAGTTCCGCCTCCTGGGCCAGGGCAACCACAACCGCCAGCTTTTTTCCCCACCACCGCCGGAAGGCCAACTACAGGTTGTCCTCCCCCCACGGCCAGAGCGCATCGGCGTGCGCCCCCACACCTTCACCGGCCGGGAGCGGGAGTTGTACCACCTCATCGGCCTGATCCTGGGCCAGGACCCCCGCTACCCCAACCGTCTGGTGACTATGACTGGAGCCGGGGGCATTGGCAAGAGCGAGCTGGCTAAAGAGGCCGGCCGCTGGTTCGCCGAGCGTCGCCTCTTTCCCGGCGGCGTGGTCTTTGTGGCCCTGAGCGCCTACAAAGAGGCGGTCTACGTCCGCGCCACTATCGCCGAGGCCGCCGGCGTGCGTCTGGAAGGGATGCGCCAGGAAGCCGACTTTGCCCGTGCCCTGGCCCAGCCTAAACGCCTCTTCATCCTGGATGACCTGGACGAGGCCGTGCTGCACGACCGGCAGGGGGTGCGCAAGCTGTTGCAGTCCTTATTGGACTACGCTGCGCCCTCACAATTCCTGGTCACCACACGCCAGTCCCCTGGCGGCCTGGCCGAGCAGATGGACACCCTGCACGCCCTGCGCCCCGCGGAAGCCGAGGCCCTCTTCCGCACCTGGGCCATACTCAAAGGCGCTAACCTCTGGGGCTGGGATGCCCTGCCGGAGCAGGAGACCCTGGCGGCCATCCTAAAATCCCTGGGTGGCTATCCCCTGGCCATCTACCTGACCGCCCAGCACCTGGGCCAGATCAGCCTGGCGACCCTCTGGCAATGGCTGCAAGCGGCAGAAGAAGAGGTACTGGCCGACCCGGACGTTCCCGCCGACCAGCACAATAGCGTAACCTACTCCGTGCGACTCTCTCTAGACCGCTTGCGCCAGCAGCACAGCCAGGCTGCCGATTTCTTCCCCCTACTCTCTCTTTTCCCCGCTGGCATCAGCGAAGAAGGCCTCAGGCGCATCTTTGGCGCACGTCAGGTTCTACTGGCCAAGCAAGTATGTAAAGTTTCCCTGGCCGAATATGAGCCTTCACTACATCGCTATGAACTCCTGCCCCCCATTCAGCGTTACGCCGAGCGGCAGCGTCCGGCAGAGGCCCGTGATATTTATGGCCCGGCTGCCCTGCGCCATTACCGTGCCCTGGCTGAAGAACTAGATGCCCATATAACCTCTGGCAGAATTGAAATGGCCATGACGTTCTTTGCTCTGGAACGCCCCAACTTTCTTTTCTGGCTAGAATGGGGGGCCGGGCAGGAGCCAGGCACTGAGGAAGGCGTATGCCAGACAGCGCGCCTGGTAGGCGCACTGGAAAACTGCCAGGTCTTGGGTGATCCGCGCCGTGAGCGGCTGCCAATTTTGGAGCGGACACTGGCTGTGGCACGACGGCTGAAGGATCAGTGGGGTCAGGCTCGTGTCCTAAAAGCCATCGGCGACGTGCAGAGCTTCCAGGATCAACGCGAGGCGGCCCTGCAATCCTACCAGCAGGCGTTGGGGCTTTTCCGGCAGGTGGGGGACCGCCTGGGCGAGGCCAACGTCCTACA
>VFZS01000821.1 GCA_016871095.1 Acidobacteriota bacterium | reverse complement strand
CGGGGCTGATCAAGGAGGAACTGTACCGCTGGTTGCGGCTGGAGAAACCGACCGAGGAGAGCGGCGAGCCCTTCCCTCCGGGCTACTGTCACTTTCCGCAGTATCCCGAGGAGTTCTTCAAGCAGTTGACCGCTGAGCAACTGGTGACCAAGGTCATCAAAGGCTACCGGCGCACGGAGTGGCAGAAGCTGCGCGAGCGCAACGAGAGCCTGGACTGCCGCTGCTATGGGCGGGCGGCGGCCGCAGCTTACGGGCTGGACCGGTTCACGGAGAAGCACTGGCGGGCGCTCGAGGAGCAGCTCGGGGTGGCGGCGAAGCGCCGGCAGGATGCGCCCGGGCCGCCGGCGGCTGTGCTGGCTGCCAGGCCGGCGCCGGTGCGCCGGGTGATTCGGTCCCCGTTTATGGAGCGGTAGAGCATGTACACCGAGCAGCAACTCCAGGCGCTGCGCGATGCGCTGGCCAACGGGGTGCGCCGGGTGCGCTTTGGCGAGCGGGAGGTCGAGTACCGCTCCGTCGAGGAACTCAAGGCCGCGCTGGCGGCGGCCGAGGCGGAACTGGCCCAGAGCCAGGGCACGCCTGTGGTGCGGCAGATTCGGGTCTCCACGCAGAAGGGGTTTTGAGCCTTGGGCTTCTGGCGACAGATGAAGGCGGCGGTGTTCCCGCGGCGGCGGGCGGTCTCCGGCTACGAGGCGGCTGCCAACACGCGGCGCACCACGGGCTGGCTGCCCCTCACCAGTGACATCAACACGCTGGTGTTCCGGAGTCTGGACACGCTGCGCAGCCGCTCACGCGACATGGTGCGCCGCAACCCCTGGGCCACCAACGCGCTGGATGCCTTCGTGGGCAACTGTGTTGGCACGGGCATCAAGCCCCAGTCGCTCCATCCGGATCCCGCGACCAGGGAACGGATTCAACGGCTGTGGCTGCGCTGGACCGACGAGGCTGACGCCAGCGGCTTGACGGATTTCTACGGATTACAGGCGCTGGCCTGCCGGTCGGTGGCGGAAAGCGGGGAGTGCCTGGTGCGCTTGCGCCCGCGGTTCCCGAAGGACGGACTGACCGTGCCGCTGCAACTCCAGTTGCTGGAAGCCGAGCATCTGCCGACCAGTGAGAACCGGAGACTCGAGAACGGGAACTACATCCGGGCCGGCATCGAGTTCGATCGCATCGGCAGGCGCGTTGCGTACTGGCTGTACCGCGAGCACCCGAACGACACCAGTAACCCCATGGCCTCCACCGAACTGGTGCGGGTGCCGGCAGACGCGGTGCTGCACCTGTTTCGCCCCATCCGTCCCGGCCAGCTTCGCGGCCAGCCCTGGCTCACCCAGGTCCTGGTGAAGCTCCACGAACTGGACCAGTACGACGACGCCGAGCTGGTGCGCAAGAAGACCGCGGCCATGTTTGCCGGCTTCGTTATCAAGAACGCCCCCGAAGACCAGATAGTCGGGGAGGGGCCGCCGGACTCCAGCGGAACGGCCCTGGCGGGTTTGGAGCCCGGCACGCTTCAGGTGCTGCTGCCAGGCGAGGACGTGAAGTTCTCCACGCCGGCCGATGTGGGCGCCAGCTACGAGACCTTCATGCGCGTGCAGTTGCGCTCAATTGCCGCCGGCATCGGGATCACCTACGAGCAATTGACTGGCGACTTGACCGGCGTGAACTACTCCTCGATCCGCGCCGGCCTGTTGGAGTTTCGGCGGCGCTGCGAGCAGTTTCAGCATCAAACCATCGTCTTTCAATTCTGCACGCGCGTCTGGCGGCGCTGGATCGAGGCCGCGCTGCTGGTCGGCGCTCTGGAGAAGCGGGGAGACCTCGCGCCCTACTACGACGCCAAGTGGATTCCGCCAGGCTTTGCCTGGGTCGATCCCTTGAAGGACATCAAGGCCCAGATCATGGCCGTGCGCGCGGGCTTCAAGACGCGCGCCGAGGTGGTCTCTGAGCAGGGCTACGACGCCGAAGCCATCGACCGCGAGATCGCCGCCGACAACGCCAGAGCCGATCAACTGGGCCTGGAGTACGACTCCGATCCCCGCCGGGGGCAAGCGACCCGTCAAGCGAGACCGAACAATGAAGACCCGACGTGATGAAGTCCTGCGCCTGTTCGGCGCCAAGCCGCTGCTGATCGAAGCCTCTAAGCTGGACGCCGCCTATGGCCCGCGCCGGCCCTACGCGCTGGAACAGGGCGTGGCGATCATCGACATCGCCGGCGTGCTGGCCAACGAGCCGTCGCTCTTCGAGGCTCTCTTCTTCGGCGCGACGGCTTACGGCCAGATCCTCGATGAGGTCGAGCAGGCCGTCGCCGATGCGGAAGTGCGCGGGATTCTGCTGCGCGTGAACTCGCCCGGCGG
>VFZS01000820.1 GCA_016871095.1 Acidobacteriota bacterium | reverse complement strand
GCCATTGACGTAGTTTCCATGTACTCCGCGTCGCACGGGCGAACACAGCAGAATGTGTATCCGGTGCAGATCCTGCTGCCCCAGTTCGGCGTTAGCGTACAGGCTCCCAGGGCGATGGGCGCCGCCCTGGCTGGACAAGGGCTGCTGGTCTTGATCGGGCGGGACGTGCTTCAACGCTGCACCCTCTTCTACAACGGACCGCTGGGCCAAGTGACGCTATCGATTTGACCGGAGCCGGCAATCCTCACATGCTCTCCGCCGATCCTTTGCACGCGACTGCCGCCGCCGCGCTATTGGAGGCGTTGACGGTTATGTGAGCCGCCCGCTCCGTTCCGAGGTGCGCGCGTCGGCAGGCGTTCCCCGACGGTCGCGCCTCGGATGTTGGGCTACCGCCGGTGCTGTTCGCGCAGCACCGCCGGGTCGTCCAGACGGGGCGAGGGCTGCGGGTCCAGGGGCTCGCGCGCCTTGGCCGGGTCGAACAGCCGGGGGTCCACCGGCAGCGCCCGATACGGCGTGAAGTCGGGCTCGCCGCTGAAACAGTCGGCCAGATCGCTGGCGGCGGCGTCGAACAGGTTGAGCGGCGGCAGCCCCAGCAGGCGGAAGACCGTCTTGAGCATCCCCGGGAAGCTGGCATTCACGTGCGAGACGTAGTTCTTCCGGGCGTAGGGGCTGACCAGCAGGAACACGGTGCGGTGCGAGTCGATGTGGTCCACCCAGCCCTGGGCATCGTCCTCGGTGATGAAGATGGCCATTTGCCGCCACCAGGGAGTCTTGGAGAGGAACTCGACGATGCGGCCCAGCGCCACATCGTTGTCGGCCATGTAAGAGGCCTCGAAGGGGTAGCCGTCTTCAGGGCGCGGCTTGGCCAGGTGATCGTTGGGCAGGTGCAGGTAGAGCAGCCGCGGGAAAGGCTCTCCGCCGCGCAAGTACTTCTCCTCGACCTCCGCTATGAACTGCGTGGCGCGGTACTGATCGGGGATGTTCATGTTGTACTGCGGGTAACTCCGCGAGGTGTTGCGGTAGAGCGGGTCGGGCATGGGGACGTTGGTCAAGAAGCGAGCCCCAGTGGGCTTCAGCCCCGGGCCTTCGTCCACCCCGGCCAGCTCGAAGCCTTCGCCCCAGTTGCGGAAGCTGAGACCGTGCCGCTCCAGGTGATGCCACAGCGTGCCGGCCTCGAGCTGCTCCTCCGGATGCACCGAGGAGTTGCTTTGCGCGAACAGCAGGCGGCCCGGCGCGCTGGTGGGCAGGTGGAAGTCCTTCTGGCCGCCGTAGGAGGCCATCAGTGAGCTTTCCGTCCAGGCGTTGGGGTAGGAACCCACCAGCCAGTGGTGGCCGTCCACGCTGACCTCCGAGTCCGCGTAGAAGTTGTCGCTGAAAGCCCAGCGCTCGGCCATGGCGTGATGATTGGGTGTGACGTTGATGCCGCGCAAGGCCAGCCGCGAGCGCAGCGTCCCGCGCGGCGATGCGACGTCGGCATTCCGGCCGAAACGGGCCAGCGCGGGCGACCCCGCCACGCGGCCGTTCGAGGCCCGCCCGACGTCCCCGAACACCTCGTCGAAGGTGCGGTTCTCCTTGACGATCAGCACCACGTGCCGGATGCCCGCCGGCAGCTCGAGGGCTTTCCCGCCGCGCGCCACGAACCCGTTGAACTCCAGCACCCGCGCCGTCAGCCGGGGCAGCTCCTCCGGGCCCGGCAGCGCGAAGATTGAGATGCTGCCCCGGCGGAAGACGCCCTGAAAAGTCTCCCCGGAGCCGAAGCGGCCGGCGTTGTGACCGGTGCCGTGCCCTTTGGCGTTGGTGACGAATACGTTGTCGCGATCCACCACCACGCGGGTGGGAAACCACCCCACCGGCAGGTGGCCCAGCAGCGCCAGGCTCTTGGTGTCTATGATCCCGATGGCGTTGATGCCCGCCTCGGCCACCAGCAGCCACCCGGTCGCCGCGTGATAGGCCAGGCCAAGGGGCAGCACCCCGCGAAACTGCTCGAGTCCCGGGATGCGTAGGGGAATCTCCCCGCGGGTCTGGTTGGCGCTGGCGTCGATCACCGTAATGGAATCGTTGTGCGCGTTGGAGACGAAGACCATCCCGGCGGCGGCGAGCACGCCCGAGGGACTGCTGCCGCCCAGGGACGTTCCAGCTTGTTCCGCCCAGGTGGAGCGGGGCAACGCGTCGAGGGACTGGCCCGCTGCATCAGGCGGTCGGTTTGGCCCAACTGGTTGGAACGGCCCCAGGCTGCCCTGGCCGAAGGGCCGTCCCGTGCGGACAAACGCCTCCACGCGCGGCTGCGCCGGGTCGCTCACATCCAGGACGCACAGGGAATTGGATTCGCGCACGTTGGGATCGCCCAG
>VFZS01000819.1 GCA_016871095.1 Acidobacteriota bacterium | reverse complement strand
GTTCGGCGGTGCGGGCGGCAGGCCAAACGGCCTGCCCCACGGTGCAACCAGGGCACTTAGCCCGTCGTGGGGCAGGCGGTTTCGCCTGCCCGCCGATTTTTTCACACCTTCTGACGGTCGCGGCTCGGCAGGAGTTTGCATTGCGGACAGACCGAGGTAGCGCGCCAGAAAGTACTTGCGCGGGCACTGCGCATGGAGCATCACGTCGGTCACCGAGACGCTGGAGTCGTGCTGGCCGGTGAGAACGGGGCGCGCCAGACGCGGCGCCCGCTCCTCGACGATCTCAAGCGCCCGCGGGGCCGGCCGCTCGGGCGCTTCCGTATACGCCTCGGCCAGATCCAGGCCCAGGCGCTCGACAACAGTGCGCGCCCAGTTGCGCACGCTCTTCAAAGTCGCGGCGAAGGAGAGCACCAGATGCTCGATGGCCCGGGTCATGGCCACGTAGAACAGCCGGTGGCCTTCCTCTTCCTCTCTTCGCGCCAGTTCATCCGAGAAGCCGCTGTAGGCCAGGTCCTTGACGCCCTCTTGCGTAATGGGATCGCGCCAGCGGACCACCAGGCCGGAGGCGGGCGAGAAGGCCAGCGGAGGCGAATCGCCGGCCACGCCCTTGTGAAGCGCGGCGGCGAAGACCACCGGGAACTCCAGCCCCTTGGCGGCGTGCATGGTCATCACCTGGACGGCGCTGAGGGCGCCCTCGGCGGGCGGAGCGGCCTCGTCGGGATCGGCGGCGCGGCGGTCGGCCAGCTCCTCGACCAGCTCGAAGAGCGGGCGCGGGCGGCGGCTGAACCAGTCGCGCACCAGCTCCAGAAACCGGCGCACGTTGGCGCGGGCGCGCGGGCTGAGAGCGTCCTCGTAGCCGGAGGCATCCAGCAGGCGGGCCAGCAGGCGGTCGGGCGGAGTCTCATCGGCCTGCGCGCGCTGCGCCTCGAGCAGCCCACGCACCCAGAGCACCCGCTCTCGGTCACCGGCGTCCAGGCCGCGGCAATCGTCCAGGCGCGCAAAAGCATCGGCCAGGCGGCCCTGCCCGGTGAGCCGCAGCAGGGTCTCGTCGCTCACGCCCACCAGCGGAGACCGCAACAGGCCGGCCAGGGCGATCTCGTCGCGCGGGTTGACCAGCACGCGCAACCACCCGGTCAGGTCGGCGACCTCCTGCGTCTCGAAGAAGCCCTTGCCCCGGGCGATCACGTAGGGCACGTCGAAATCGTGAAAGGCTTCCGCGAAGGGGATCAGCGCGTTCACGTTGCGCACCAGCACGGCGATGTCGCGGAAGCGGACCCGGCCCGCGTCCACCATCTCCCGGATGCGGCGGGCCACCCATTGCGCTTCCAGTGCCGCGGCTTCTTCCGTGGTCGCTCCCACCGCGGAGATGACCTCGACCGAAGGCCCGCGCTTCTCCGGAAACTCCCGCCGGGCCGCCAGCTCGTGCGGCTCTATGCCTGGCGCATCGGCGAGGATGGTTTCCACCGCCTTCAGGACCTCGCCGCGGCTGCGATGGTTCTCACGCAGCCAATCCACGGCGAGGCCCTGGGCCTCCAGCTCCCGCCGGTAGCCGGCGAAAACCTCCGGTTCGGCGTGACGGAAACCGTAGATGGACTGGTTGACGTCGCCCACCGCGAAGAAACGTCCGGGCCGCCGCAGCAACGCGATCAGGGCGGCCTGGAGCGGGTTGGTGTCCTGGAACTCGTCCATCAGAATTTCGTCGAAGTTCTGGCGGACACGCTCGCGCAACTGCGCGTCGCTCTCCAGCAGGCGTATGGCGTGTTCCTCCAGGTCGGCGAAATCCAGCGCGCCGAGAGCCTGCTTGCGCTGGCGGTAGCGGGCCTCGAGGCCATCCAGCGATTCCTCCAGCAGCGCTCGCTGAGGGGCGTAGTACTGCGCGAGGAGCGCCTGGTGGGCTTTGACGAGCAACTCCTGCTTGACGAGCTTGATCTCCTCGTAGAGCGGGTTGTTTCTCTTCAGGCGCCTGAGGTCGCAGTCGAAGGCGGCGAGCGCCCGAAAGTGCTCCAGCCCAACCCGGTCGGCGGGCAGCTCCAGCAGGCGGCGGGCCCAGGCCTGCACGCGGGCGCATTCGGCCTGCTGGCTCGGGTTCCAGCCCTGGGAAACGCCGGTCACGATGGCCTCCAGCGGCTCGCGCAGACGCTGGTACGGATCATCGGCGGCGGCGCCGCGGGCCGCCGCGTGCAACAACCGCCGGGCCTCATAGGCGCGGGCCAGCTCCTCGGCGGGCTCGGAGAAGTCCACGGCTGCGAGCAGCGCGCGCATCTCGGCGGGCCGTTCCGCGAAGAGCGCATCCAGGGTCTCCTCGGCGGCGGCCCGCAGGAGGGCGCCGGACTCGGGCCGCTCCAGCACCT
>VFZS01000818.1 GCA_016871095.1 Acidobacteriota bacterium | reverse complement strand
GGTTATCAGCACGGCGGGGGACGTAGCTCGGGGGAGTAGTACAAACCAACGCCGCGGCGTAGGTCTTGCCCTGCTGCTGAGCGAGGGCATGCCCGGATGGCTCAAGACTGTGGAAACGGTGCTTCGTGCGGCGCTTACGCCGCGAGCGGCCGACTTCCGAGACCCTGAGCCACAGGAAAGCTCGCCGCAATCGAGCGCCGCGCCGGCGTGGTTGTCTAGCGTGTGGCTTCATGAGGTCACCACGCTCTTGGCGAGTCTGGTCCTGTCGACTCGCCCCATCGCGCACTGCTCGTCGAGGGAGGGATACCGCTGATGGTAATGGATAGCGAAGCTCATCAGAAGGTGACGGCCGCACATCTGTCGCGGCTGGCATACCTGTACGTGCGCCAGTCCACGTTGCGCCAGGTCTTCGAGAACACCGAGAGCACGCACCGCCAGTATGCGCTGCGGGAGCGCGCTGTCGCGTTGGGTTGGCCGCTCGATCGGATCATCGTGATCGATAGCGACCTTGGACAGTCCGGCGCCAGCGCGGCTGACCGAGAAGGCTTCCAGCGCCTGGTCACCGAAGTCAGTCTGGGGCACGTCGGGATCGTGCTCGGCCTAGAAGTGTCGCGCCTGGCGCGCAACTCCACGGATTGGCATCGACTGCTCGAGCTGTGCGCACTCTCCGACACGCTCATCCTCGATGAGGATGGGCTGTACGATCCCGCGCACTTCAACGATCGCCTGCTATTATTACTGGGTCATAAACGGTTGCTAACAAACCACTTCCCGCCAGCGTGCCCGATCGGGCATTGTCAGATCGTGAAGTGACTCGGCAGGGCGTCCGGGCGCGACTATGGGGCGATATCGGTGACCTTCCCCGCGCAACGGCCGCTCTCAAACAACCTGTTGCGGCGATGTACGGCAGCTTCCTTCTTGCTGTTTGGTTCGAAGCTGCCCGATGGGAAACCGGAAGAACAACTTCCGGTGTCGTGCGATCCCTTTTTCGGGTAGTAGCAGCGTGCGCGTGGGATCGGAGGGGACAGGCGGCCGGCGCTGCGTCCCGGTGGACAAACTCAGCCCAGTCGAGTTATGGGCGGGCGGCTGCCGAACCGAGGTGCGATGCAAGCCGGCAAGGCGTTGCCGAGCAAATCATTTGCGACGTCGATGCTCAGCCGGGGATAACCCGCAAAAAGGGCAGTGCGGAAGTTGCCGCAGCAGCAGGCGCGCCAGGATGATGCGCAGCGTGGCGATGGAGTAGGGATTATGCCGCTCGGGGCGGAGGCGGCGACCCGCGTGGGCGGAAGTCCGGTGCCGGCCCAGGGGCAGCGAATCCAAGATGACCGGCGCGGGCGGAGGGGGAAAAACGGTTCCGCTCGGCCACCAGGAACCCATACGCTGCGATGCACAGCGTGGCGTGATGGTGGAACCCGCGCCAGTTGCGGCCTTCGAAGTGCCCCAGCCCTAACTCTTGTTTTAGTTCCTCGTAGTCGCGTTCGATGATCCAGCGGTGTTTGGCCATCTTGATTAAGGCCTTGCGCTTGGTGGTGGGCGGCAGCGTCGATACCCAGTACTTGGTGGGTTCTGCTTCCCCTCGCGGCCACTCGATCAGCAACCATTGCTCCGCGTGCGGTTCCGCTTTCTCGTAGTCCCGATGAGCCGGGCAGATTCGAACGGCGGCAAAGCGGGATCGCAACTTCCGCTCCCCGGCTTCCCGCCAGGTGATTTCTTGGAAGGCGGTGGAGGGCAGGCCCATCGCCAACTGCTTCACCGAGACCGGTTGATGCTGCTCGCTTCGGCGCAACAGTCGCGGCGGGCGTCCCATTTTTCCTCGTGGCTTGGCTGGCAACGGCTGTTTGTCCGGCTCCCAGACCGTCATCGTGCTTTGCACGCCCACGACATATTGCAGCCCGAGTTTGGTGAGGCCGTCGCGAAACTCGGTGTTGGTGCCATAAGCCGCGTCGGCCAGCACAACCCCGCGCGTCACCTTCGCCGCCACCGCGGCTCGAATCTGATTCAAAGCGATCTCCGGCTTGGTCTGAAACTCAACCTCTTGCGGCACTTCCGCCTTTTCCCGCCGCTCGGCATCCTCGGCCCATTCCTTGGGCAGGTACAAGCGATAGCCGATCGGCAAACTCGAACTCCACGTCGCCACCGACAGACTCACCGCTACCCGGCAGTTTGTTAGCGGTCATCAGAAAACGTAGTTTTTTGGACGGTCGCCGGGAGGGCTGCGGCGGCTTGGCGGAGCTTCAGGCGGAGGTAGTCGATGTAGCTTTCGGGTGCAGGATGGGCGCGGAGTTCGTCGACAACGGGCCGGAAATAGGCCAGAGAGCGGATCGGAGAGAGCCGGGGCGCATCTGCCGGGCGAA
>VFZS01000817.1 GCA_016871095.1 Acidobacteriota bacterium | reverse complement strand
CCAAGTCGAACTCGGGCAGCGGGCTGCTGGGCGAGCACGACGACCGGTACAAAGGACTGGCCCGCCCCAGCAATGTGCTCGAGGCGAAGTCGGAGGCCTCGCAGGGAGCGCACTCGGCGCCCTTTCCGCGGGCCATCCCGGAGTTCTTCATCAAGGCGTTCTCGGATGCGGGCGACGTGACCTTCGATCCGTTTCTGGGCAGTGGCACCACGATGGTGGCCGCCGCACTGCTGGAGCGCCTCGGGTTCGGCCTCGAGATCAGCCCGGCCTACTGCGACGTGATCGTGCGCCGCATGCTGAACGCCCTTGGCGGCGAGGTGGTCCTGGCGGACGGTGGCCAGAGCTTCGCCGAGGTGGCCGCACTGCGTGGGGTGCCCGCCGAGCCGCCCGCCAGCCGGCATGCGCTGGATGCGAGATCCATCCGCCACAAGAACGGCATGCCCTACTACGGCCCCCGTGGGCGCAAAGCGACGTAGCCCGTCGCGCAAGTTCTGTTAGTCAATCCATCTCGAAAAGGAGAAACAACCTATGCCCGAAGTTGCTACCCCGAACCAGGCCGAGCGCGAGTTCGAGACTGGGACGGACGAGTATTTCAAACACCAGGCGCAGGTGAACGCCAGCACGGCGAACGTGCTGTTCGCCAACCTGAAGCGCACCTACGACGAGTACCAGCAGGAATCGTTGGAGTCGATCCGGCGCAACCGGACGATCGTGGACAAGCTGGTCTCGGACGCGCAGCAGCACGACAATGCGCGCCAGGTGATCGCCAACCAGGCCCTGCAGAACGCGGTGGAGACCGCCAACATGGTGGCCAAGCAGGCGGTGCGCCACGGCGATATCGCCATCGACGGCCAATGGAATCCAATCCAGGCCGGAGCTGGCGACACGCTGACGGCGCGGGCGGTGTCGATCGACGACGTCTCGCTCAAGGCGATCGGGGCGGTGGTGGCCACCGCGGTGGCCGAGGCGCTGGCGAAGAAGCGCTGAGCGTCCGCAATCCGGGCGGGGCGGAGGTCTTCTCTGCCCCGCCGCGGCTTCCAACACCATGACGAACCTGCAGGTGGAGCGCTGGCCGGTTGACAAGCTGATTCCCTACGCCAGGAATGCGCGCACGCATAGTGCAGAACAGGTCACCCAGATCGCGGCGTCCATCGCCGAATTTGGCTGGACCAACCCAATTCTCGCCGGTGCTGATGGGATCGTGATCGCCGGCCACGCCCGCCTGCTGGCCGCTCGCAAGCTGGGGATGACCGAAGTGCCGGTCATCATCCTGGATCACCTCACTCCGACCCAGCGCCGCGCGCTGGTCATCGCGGACAACCGCCTGGCGCTCAGCGCCGGCTGGGATGAGGAGATGCTGCGGGTGGAGCTGGCGGCGCTCCGGGAGGATGACTTCGAATTGGACCTGATCGGGTTCACGGCCGAGGAACTGGAAGAGCTGCTCGCCGATCCGGAGACCGAGGCCGCTGGCCACACGGATGAGGACGCGGTACCGGACGCCCCGGAAGCGGCCGTCACGGTGCCTGGCGACATGTGGCTCCTGGGCAGCCACCGACTCTTGTGCGGTGATGCCACGCAGATGGCCGATGTCGAGAAGGTTCTCGCTGGCGGCCTGGCTGACATGGTTTTCAGCGACCCGCCTTACGGCGTCAACTACGGCGCGACCATGAAGGACAAGCTGCGCGGCAAGGCGCATCGCAAGATCGCCAACGACAACCTGGGTGCTGCTTTCGAGCCCTTTCTGCGGGATGCCTGCGCCAACATGCTGGCGGTGACCAAGGGCGCCATCTATATCTGCATGTCCTCTTCAGAGCTACACACGCTGCACCGCGCTTTCACCGAGGCTGGCGGCCACTGGTCGACCTTCATCATCTGGGCCAAGAACACCTTCACCATGGGCCGCGCCGATTACCAGCGGCAGTACGAGCCGATGCTGTACGGCTGGAAGGAAGGCGCGGATCACTTCTGGTGCGGCGCCCGCGACCAAGGTGACGTCTGGTTCGTCAAGAAGCCGCTGGTGAACGACATCCATCCGACCATGAAGCCTGTGGAGCTGATCGAACGGGCCATCCGCAACTCCAGCAAGAGCCGGGACACGGTGCTGGATCCTTTCGCCGGCTCCGGTTCCACGCTCATCGCCTGCGAGAAGACGGGGCGGCGGGCGCGGCTGATCGAGTTGGAGCCCAAGTACTGCGACGTGACGATTGTGCGCTGGCGTGACCACACCGGCCGCCCGGCGGTCCTGGAAGGGGATGGCCGCGCCTTCGAGGAACTGCGGGATGAGCGAAACCGAGCTGCAGCGTGAGATCGCGCGCTGCCGGCGGGAGATCGAGGCCATGCGTGCGGAGCTGCTG
>VFZS01000816.1 GCA_016871095.1 Acidobacteriota bacterium | reverse complement strand
AGCGCCCCGACGCGCTGCTCGACCACCTTGCCTTCCTTGAACAGCAGCAGGGTGGGGATGCCGCGGATCTGGAAGCGCGCGGCGGTGTTCTGGTTGCTGTCCACATCCAGCTTGCCCACCTTAAGGGCGCCTACGAACTCGTCGGCCACCGCATCCACGGCGGGCGCCATCACCTTGCAGGGGCCGCACCAGGCGGCCCAGAAATCCACCAGCACGGGGACCTCGGACTTGAGCACGTCCTGTTCGAAAGTCGCGTCGGTAAAGGTCAGGGTGTTTGCTCCCGCCATGTTCGGATCAAGCCTCCCAAACTTCCATGATGCAACAAACGCGCGAAGGGTTCAGCCGGTCAGCGACTCGTACAGCGCGGCGTAACGGGCGGCGGAGGCGTTCCAGGAGAAATCCTGGGCCATGCCGCGGCGCATGCGCTCGGTCCAGCCCGCGCGGTCCTGGTAGGCCGCCAGGGCCTGGCGGACGGCTTCCAGCAGCGCCTCCCCGGTGTAGTCGCGAAACTTGAAGCCGGTGGTCTCGTCCACGGTGTCCGCGAGGCCGCCGGTGGCGCGCACCACGGGGACGGTGCCGTAGCGCAGGCTGTAGATCTGGTTCAGGCCGCAAGGCTCGTAGCGGCTGGGCATGAGGAACATGTCCGCGCCCGCCTCAATCTGGTGGGCCACGCGGTTGTCGTAGGCGATGCGTACGGCGATCCGGCCGGGATTCGCCTTCGCCCAGTCCCGCAGCATGGCTTGGTACTTCGGGTCTCCGGAGCCCAGGATCACGATGCGGCAATCCTCAGCGGCCAGCTCCTCGGCCACCTCCTCGATCAGGTCGAAGCCCTTCTGCGAGTCCAGCCGCGAGACCATCCCCAGCAGCGGCAGTTCCAGGTCCTCCGTGGGGAAACCGAACTCCTTCAGCAGGTCGGCCTTACACAGGCGCTTGCCGGAGAGGTCCTCGGCGGAGTAGTGAGCGGCTTGGTAGGGGCCGGTCTCGGGGTTCCAGTGGGAGTAGTCCGCGCCGTTGAGTAGGCCATGGAGCGCGTCACCGCGGGCGCGCAGGAGGTCGTCCAGCCCGAAGCCCAGCTCCGGCTCCTGGATCTCCTTCGCATAGGTAGGGCTTACGGTGGTGAGGGCATCAGCGTACTGAATACCCCCTTTGAGCAGGTTCACGCGGCCGTAGAACTCCAGCGCGTCGGGGCGAAACAGGCTCTGACCCAGCCCCACGCGGGCCAGGGCGTCCTTGGGAAATATCCCCTGATAGCCCAGGTTGTGGATGGTGAGCAGGATTTTCAGCCCCATGAAGCTGGGATCCGCCGCCAGCCGGGTGCGGATGTAAATCGGAACCAGTGCGGTCTGCCAGTCGTGGCAGTGCAGCACGTCGGGACGCCAGTGATCGCGGACCAGCGCCAGGGTGGCCTGGCAGAAGACCGCGAAACGCTCCGGATTGTCCGGGAAGTCGGCGGGATCGCCGTAGAGGCCGTCGCGGTCATACAGCGGCGGGCAGTCGATGAAGTAGTAGGGCACCTCGCCATGCACAGCCCGCCAGATGCTGACGTCGTGCAGGCTGCCCGCCGCCAGCCACACGGCGAGGCTGTCCTGCACGCACGCGAGGCCCTCCCGGGCTACGCACCGGTAGCGGGGCAGCACCACGGCCACTTCCATGCCCCGACCGCGCAAAGCGGCCGCCAGCGCGCCGACCACGTCGGCCAGGCCGCCGGTCTTGGCATAGGGCACCGCCTCGGAAGCCACCATCAGGGCCTTGGGCATGCAGGCACCATCTTAGCCCGAACGTGTCACCCCTGTCCGGTGAGAGCATCTTCCCAGGGGAGGGAACATCACATGCTGTTTGAGCTGCCATCAAGCAAGTCGCTGGACGAGATCGAGCAGGGCATCCAGGCCTCCGCGGCGCGGCACGGCTTCGGCGTCATCGCCGTGCACGACCTCAAGGAGACCATGAAGAAGAAGGGCGTGGACTACGCGGGCGAGTGCCGGATCTTCGAGGTCTGCAACCCCCAGCAGGCCAAGAAGGTGCTGGAGGCCAACGGAGCGATTTCCACGGCGCTGCCCTGCCGCATCTCGGCCTACCGCGAGGGGGAAAGTTACAAGCTGGCCACCATCCTGCCCACCGCCATGCTGGCTATGTTCGGCAATCCCGAGCTGGGACCGGTAGCCCGCGAGGTCGAGGATGTAGTCGTGGCGATGATGAAGGAGACGGCGTAGGTTCGCTACGTAGGATAGGCCTCCAGGCCTGTCTCATACAAGCAGGGGTGGCGATGATGAAGGAGACGGCGTAGGTTCGCTACGTAGGATAGGCCTCCAGGCCTGTCTCATACAAACAGGGGTGGCGATGATGAAGGAGACGGCGT
>VFZS01000815.1 GCA_016871095.1 Acidobacteriota bacterium | reverse complement strand
CCCCCTGCTACTCTCTTACCGGAGCACCGCCTCCCGGGCGGCCACCGCCCAATTTGGCTTCGTTCGTCCACATTTTGCTTTTTTATGGCCACCGAAAAACAAATCCACGCCAATCGCCGCAACGCCCGCCGCAGCACCGGGCCCAGAACCCCCGCCGGAAAAGCCGTCTCCAGCCAGAACGCCCTCAAACACGGACTCCGTGCCCGCGCCGCTCTCCTCCCGACCGAGGACAAACAGGATTTCGCCCGCCTTTTCAATGACTTCCGCGCCGCCTACCACCCTGCGGGCTGCCTGGAGGAACTCCTCGTCGAACAAATGGCCATCGCCTGGTGGAAGCTTTCCCGCCTCACCCGGTTCGAGTCCCACTTCTATCAGAACATCGCCGCCGACCCCTCCCCCGACCCTCTGAATGTCTCATTCGGCCTCAACAACGAGCCAGATCCCCAGCAAAACGAACCCAAATTGCCCCCCGATCACGTCATCGCCCGCGCCCTCATGCACGACTTCGGCCACAACCCGTTCGCCAGCCTCTCCTGTTACGAAATGCGCCTCGAGCGCTCCTTCTACCGCGCCCTCCGCGAACTCGAACGCCTCCGCGCCAGCCGCGCTCCCACACCGTGACCCGGCGCCCCACCTCCCCCCTTCAGACGGCCCCGCCGGATCATGCTATAACCGAAGATGGTTGTCTCAGTGGACCGGCGCACGGAACGTGCATCGTAGACCGCGGATCGCGGGCCCACAACCCACGTTCCACGATCCACGTTCCCCGAAAGCTAAGGAGCACTCATATGGAACCTAAAGGCGATATCGCATTGATCGGTTTGGCCGTGATGGGCCAGAACCTGATCCTCAACATGAACGACCACGGCTACACAGTTGTGGCCTACAACCGGACCCTCTCGAAGGTGGACGATTTCCTCAACGACGCCGCCAAAGGCCGTGACACCATCCTCGGCGCCCGCTCGCTCGAGGAGATGGCCGCCCTCCTGAAGCGGCCGCGCAAGGTCATGCTGATGGTCAAGGCGGGCAAGGCGGTGGACGATTTCATCGAGCTGGTGCTGCCCCACCTCGAGCCCGGCGACCTGATCATCGACGGCGGCAACTCGCACTTCCCCGACACCATCCGCCGGACCAAGTACCTGGAAAGCAAGGGTTTGCTCTACATCGGCACCGGCGTTAGCGGCGGCGAGGAAGGCGCCCGGCGCGGGCCTTCCATCATGCCCGGCGGCAGCCCCGCCGCCTGGCCCCTGGTCAAGGACATCTTCCAGGCCATCTGCGCCAAGACCCCGGCCGGCGAACCCTGCTGCGACTGGATCGGCGAGGACGGCGCCGGCCACTTCGTCAAGATGACCCACAACGGCATCGAGTACGGCGACATGCAGCTCATCTGCGAGGCCTACCAGTTGATGAAGGAAGGCCTGGGGATGACCAACCAGGAGATGCACGAGGCTTTCGCCGAGTGGAACCGCGGCGAGCTGGACAGCTACCTGATCGAGATCACCCGCGACATCCTGGGCTACCAGGACGACAACGGCGAATACGTGCTGGACCAGATCCTGGACACCGCCGGACAGAAAGGCACCGGCAAGTGGACCGTGCTCGCCTCGCTGGACACCGGAACCCCGCTGACGCTGATCGGCGAGGCCGTGCATGCCCGCTGCCTGAGTGCGCTGAAGGATGCCCGGGTGGCCGCCTCGAAGATCCTCAAGGGGCCCCGCCGCCCCTTCCGCGGTGACAAGAAGGCCTTCGTCGAGGACATCCGCCGGGCCTTGCTGGCCTCCAAGATCGTCAGCTACGCCCAGGGCTTCATGCTTATGCGTGAGGCATCCAAGGAGTACCAGTGGAACCTCAACTACGGCGGCGTGGCGCTGGTCTGGCGCGGCGGCTGCATCATCCGCTCGGTGTTCCTGGGCAAGATCAAGGAGGCCTACGACCGCAACCCCAGCCTCGAGAACCTGCTGCTGGACCAGTACTTCCGCAAGGTGGTCCGGACCTGCCAGCCCTCCTGGCGGCGGGTGGTGGTCAAGGCCGTCCAGATGGGCGTCCCGGTTCCGGCCTTCACCACCGCGCTGGCCTTCTTCGACGGCTACCGCAGCGCGCGCCTGCCCGCCAACCTGCTCCAGGCCCAGCGCGACTACTTCGGCGCCCACACCTACGAGCGCGTGGACCGTCCGCGCCGCGAGTTCTTCCACACCAACTGGACCGGCCGGGGCGGCGCAGTGTCCGCCAGCACCTACACCGTATGAGGACGCCGTGGAAGACGTCATCCGCAATGCCCGGGACAGGCTAGGGCGTCCCCTGTGGACGCCCCGGCCTGTCCCAGGGTTCTCCATTTCGGCGAAGGCCCGCCCATGGAACAACTGACCCAG
>VFZS01000814.1 GCA_016871095.1 Acidobacteriota bacterium | reverse complement strand
GTGAATGGCCAGGTAGGCCAGAATCCACAGACGCGGCAGGCAGGCGATTGCGCGAGCCAATCGAATGATGATTTCATCCATGGTCTCACCGTGTTGGAGGAAAGAACGTTGAGTGGCATCGCCGTCAACTTAACTCCGGGCCATTTTCCGGGTTCCTGGGATGTGGGCGAAGGATTTCCACCGTGAGCGCGCTTTGCAGAACCGTCTCTTGCGCCGTCGTTCGCTTCGTTTCTCCACCAAGATGGCGGACAGCGCCGTTGAGGCGAACCGAAAGTCCTTCAGATTGGGCAGCGCGAGGTTTCGATGAGGATTGAGTTCCACCACCGCGTCCAACGTGATCTTGGCGGCTGTATACGAGGCCGCCGCGGCGCAAACGCGAGGGAAGAACTTGGGCACCGAGATCCGCTCGGGCTCCAACCGGTGCGCCCGCGCCACGTGTCCCTGCGCCACCCGCAGCGCCGTGTAGACCAGCGCCGCGGCATACACCTGCTGCGCCACGCCGTTCGCATGGGACAGGTAAATCCGATTCAGGTTCAGCACCTCTTTCAGGTCGTAGAACATCCGCTCGATCGTCCAGCGCTCCTCGTACAGGTCCACCGCCTCCGACGCCGAGAGTTTTCGGGGATCCAGCACGTTCGTCATCACCTCGAACACCTTGGCGCCCTTCTGCCAGCGGATATGCCGCCAGCGCTGAGACCCCTCGTCGCCCTCGGGGCCGACATCCACGAGCGTGTCCTCCAGCCAGCCGCCGCGATGCCGACGCCTCGAAAGCCGCTCCACCGTCCGGGGCTTGACCAGACCGTTCCGCCGCGCCACAATCCAGGCGCCCTGCCTCGTCACCGCCCCGAAGAACTTCGGCACGGCAAAGAGCCGATCCGCCACGAGCAGCGTCCCCGCCGGCACCTGGGACAAGGCCTCCAGGGCTCGCGTGACCTCCGCGCGCGCCGCGTCCCCGCAGTACCGGAAATACCGCGGGATGCCCCGACGCCAGTCGTACAGCACCAACAGAGACCCCGGCAGCACCACGCTGCGCACCGGCCACAACGCCTTGAGCCGATGCCAGATGGCCGAGAGCTTCGACCCGTCCAGCACCCACACCTCGGGAAACCGCTTGTACAGCTTCCGAAACCGCCGAACAAACAGGGGCTGCGCCTCGGGCAGGATGCTTTCCAGAAACCGCTCGAAAATGGTCTGGAAGAAGCCCGGCCGCAGGTCCGCGCTCTTCCCAAAGAACGCCGCCTCGCTGGCCTGGACCGCCGGCCAAGCCCCTTCGCCCTGGGCGCACTCCTGCAGCGCCTGCGTCAAGGCCTTCGGGGCCCGCAGGGTCACCTCCGTCCAGAACGTCGCCATCGCGTGCAGGGTCCACTTCCGCTCCCGTTCCGCCTCGCGTTCCTCCTGAAAGACCTCGTCGCACAACGGCTTCGTCAGATGCGCGTAACACACCTCGACGACCGCGAGCAAATCCACCTTCGTGTTTTTGGGGTCCGACTGCGCCATGCTGGGTGCCTCCTAAAATGACGGAAAACCACGAACTTGGTGAGGAGGCACGACTTACGGCTTCCATCGGACAGCTCTGGCAACCGATTAGAGCGAACCCCGTCATCACTTGCAAGGAAAAGTTCACCGCGACAGCCCCCAACGGCCTATCCCTTGCCCGTCACCGACTCGTCCCCAGCGGGAATCCCGCACCGAGGGGGAATCCACCCCCACGGCAACCAGCATCCCCTGGGCCTTGAATAGGCTGTCCACGGGCGGAAATTATCTTGTCGGCAATGTGCTTAAGACCGAAGAAGAGATGAAGACCCTGTGGGTGAACAACCGGCTCACCGAGGCCTGCCAGAACGGCCATACGCTCATCTACGACGAGTTCAACCGCTCACGGCCCGAGGCCAACAACGCGCTTCTGAGCATCCTCTCAGAGCAGATTCTTAACCTGCCCAACGTCCGGATGTCGGGCAAGGGGTATCAGCAGGTGCATCCGAACTTCCGGGCCATCTTCACGTCGAACCCCGAGGAATATGCGGGCACGCACAAGACCCAGGACGCCTTGATGGACCGCCTGGTCACGATCCAGATTAGGCCATACGACCGGGAGACTGAGGTTCGGATCGCCATGGGCAAGTCGGGGATTGCGCGGGCCGACGCTGAGACGGTTGTGGACATGATCCGGGCGCTTCGCGAGGTGGGGGTGCACAACTATCGGCCCACGATTCGCGCGTGCATCATGATCGCCCGAGTGCTCGCTCACCGGAAGGCCCGGGCGCGGCTGAACGATCCCATCTTCCGTCGCGTGTGCCGGGACGTGCTGAGTTGTGTGGACACGGCCAAGGTAACCCACGGCGGCGAGTCCCTCATGCCGCAGAAGGTCG
>VFZS01000813.1 GCA_016871095.1 Acidobacteriota bacterium | reverse complement strand
TTCCAGGCCCTCGACGGAGTAATCCCCGGCTGGCAGCGCCCGCCGCACGACCACCGCCCGCCGGGGATCGAACGAGTACCACTCCTGCTCCCGCGTGTCGATAATGATCCGGACCGGCTCCCCGCTAGAACGGGACAAGCGCATCGCCCGCCTCTTGCCGGAACTTCCCCGGCGCGCGGTCGTTCTCGATGCGGCGGTTGAAGAAGATGTTCTCGTTGTCGCCCTTGGTCTTCTTGGTGACTTCGAGCTTGACGTCCAGCAGGCTGCGCAGATGCTTCGGCAAGTCGGACAGCGGCTCCAGGTCCAGCCCGCACAGGTGCAGATCGGTCTTGACGTACTTGAGCGTGTTGTGGGTGATGACGCTGTTGCGCCACATCAGCCGGTTGACGAACTTCGGGGCGATGATGCGGAGCGTCCACTTGAGCATGGGGTTGCCCGTGCTCTGCGCCTCGGTCAGCTCCACCTTCTCAACATTCACCTGGTACTTGCCGTCCGGGACGCTCTCGAAGTCACCACGCTCCTCGGGCTGCTCGGCACGGTACCCCTCGTCGAACTGTGACAGGTCGATGGCTTGTTTGCTCATGGTCTCCTCTCTGGTTGGGAACTCACTTGGTTGCCGGCGCCTTGGCCGCTCCCGGCGATTTCAGCGGCGCGACCGTGGTTTGGAACGCATCGAGGAACTTCCGGAAGTCGAGGTCGAGCGTCTCCGGAAGCCGCCCCGTGCGGTCGCCGGCTTCGTAGTACAGGCTGGGCTTGGTGCGGATCACGCGGCGGACCTCCGGCTGGCCGTCCTGCCCCGCGGTCAGCTCCAGGTCGCAATACAGGACCATGTCCACCATGCCCAGGACAATCTTGCGTGCCTTGTCGGGCAGCGTAGGCACGATGCGCGTGTACTTCCCCGTGCGGGTTTCCACCTCGATCTCCCTGGCGTGCGAGATCAGAAAGAGCCCGTACGGCAAGAAGGCCAGCTTCGTCAGCACCCGCTGGAACTCGCTGTTGACGAGAGCGTAGCCTTTTCCATAGCCCAGATCCGATTCGTGCTCGATCTTGAACTTCTTCAGCACCGAGTCGGAGCAAAATCTGTAGGCGTTGTCGATCGTGTCGATCACCACCGTGCGGAAGGGATGCTGGCCTTCGGCGATTTCGGCGCAGGCGGCCAGCAGTTCCTCCCAGGACTGGATGGGAACCTGGAAGACGTCGAGGGAGTTCAGGCCCGGCTCGGTGGCCAGGTACAACGCGCCCTCGGCGTGCGAGCAGAACTCTGACTTGCCTGCTTTGGTCTGTCCGTACAACAAGACGGTGAGATCCGCCAGGGCCGGTTTCGGGGGCGTCTTGGCGGTTGGAAGAATGGGCATGGCTGTGGTGTGCCTCCTTTCAGAAAACTGGTTCATTGGCCTCGCCGGACGGCTCGCGCAACTCCTCGTTGGGCGCCGCCCGCTGGTAGAAGTTCTCGAGGACGTTGGGATTGCCGTTCGAGCGGCACAGCGCGAAGTAGGCGCAGGGCCGATGGTAGTTGAAGCAGAAGCTGGTGTTCTGGTAGAAAACCCCCCGGCGCCGCGCATCCAGGAAGGCCTGCGTCAGCTCCCAGAGTTCGCTTCGCAGGACGTCGAACCGGTCCCGTGACAGGTATAGCGTCTCGCGGTGGAACATACCGGCCTCGGCGTACTTCTCAGCCAGGCGCTGCTGGAACTCTTCATCCGTCTCCGGCAGCTTCCGCTTGGCACTGGTCTTGCCGGTCTTCGACTTCGCCAGCAGCTCCGCGCGGCGCGCCTGGAATTCCTCCTCGGTTTCGCCCTTACCCTGTTGCAGTTTGGCCTTGACGAGGATGTTGTAGATGACCCCGGTGATGGGGATGCCCAGGGCCTGCTCGAGGTAGTGGGCGTAGAGGGTGATTTGGAAATCGGTCCACAGGCGCTCGAGGTAATCGGCATCGAGCTGCGAAGCGGTCTTGTGCTCCAGCAGGAAGTGGTCACCACCGATGCTCACCACCCCATCGACCTTGCCAGCCAGCACGAAGCTGCGCGAGGCGGCGCCCGTCGCAGGGTTGATGATGGGGCCCCGGAGAGCCTTCTCCAGGCCGATGACCTCGAATTCCTCGCTTGGGTAACGGTCGGCGTAACCCTTCATCATGGCCGTGGCCAAGTGCCAGTCCCGGCGCTGGCCTTCGTCCTGGAGGCGATTGGGACAGAGCCGGTCGATAAGGGCGAGCACCTCGTTGAGATCTCGTCCGCGGTGCCAGACCCGCAAGCACTCGTGGATCAGGGAACCGAAGTACAGATTCCAGTCACGCTCCAGCGGAACCAGTTCTCGGAGGTAGCGCCATTCGACCGCCTTGCGGCAGTTCCGAAAGAGGCTCCACATGGAGTAGGT
>VFZS01000812.1 GCA_016871095.1 Acidobacteriota bacterium | reverse complement strand
TCGAGATCGAGCCGCGCTACTTTGACATTGCCTGCAAGCGCATCCAGGAGGCCCAGCAGCAGGCGCGATTGCCGTTGCCCTGCCAATTCGAGCAGCAAACCCTGATGGAGGAACGATGAAGCGCTTCGTCTATGACCTCACGGGAACGCGGCTACTCCGAGTGGAGGAGGCTGAGCCAGTATGCGGTCATGACTTTTGCGAGGCGTGTGGGGCCTGTCTGGCCTGCGAGGGCGGGGAGCGCTGCTGGTCTAGTAGGGAGACAGACGGAGAGCATTTCTGGGTAGTGTACGAGGAGGTGCTGGATGCCGCTACCTGAGCCGCGAGACGGGGAATCGCACGACGACTTTGTAGACAGATGCATGGGAGATGAGAACATGAGAGAGTTCGAGGACGCGGCCCAACGCCGCGCAGTGTGCGAGTCGCAGTGGGATGACGCACGGGACAACGCCAGCGGACTATGGCAGGGGATAGGGAACCACACGCATTCGTTCAGCTCGCTGACGGATGGCGCGATCATCACCCGCGTTGGCTCACCGCCAACGTTCGCCGTCGAGCACTACAGCCACATCGTCAGCTATGTGCTGAACACGCCCTGGGCCATTATCGCGGACAAGCTGGCGCAGATCATGGGCCTGCTGGGGTTCTACGCCGCGGGGAACAAGTTCACGGCCGAGGAGGTGCGCGAGGCCATCGGCATGAGCCAGCGGCCCGGCGCCAGGGCCTCCGGCGCGGTGCAGATCATCCCGCTCTACGGCATCATCGCCCAGCGCATGGGCCTGATGACCGAGACCAGCGGGGGCACCTCCACGGAGGCGTTCAGCAAGCAGTTTCGCGCCGCGCTGAACGACCCGCAGATCGGCGCCATCCTGATAGACGTGGACAGCCCCGGCGGCGCCGTCACGGGGGTGGACGAGCTCTCCAGCGAGATACACGCCGCGCGCGGCGCCAAGCCGGTGGTGGCCATCGCCAACTCGCTTGCCGCCTCCGCAGCGTACTGGATCGCCACGGCTGCGGACGAGATGGTGATGACGCCCACCGCCGAGGTGGGCTCCATCGGCGTCCTGGCGGCGCACGAGGACGACTCTGCGTTCTACGAGCGCCAGGGGATCAAGACCACCTTGGTGAGCGCGGGCAAGTACAAGACAGAGGCGAACCCGTATGAGCCCCTCAGCGACGATGCGCGCGCCTACCTCCAAGAGCGGGTGAACGACTACTATGACCTGTTCGTCAAGGCCGTGGCCCGCAACCGCGGCGTGTCCGTCAGCGAGGTGCGCGGCGGGTTCGGGGAAGGGCGCGTAGTGGGGGCCAAGGCGGCCAAGGCCATGGGCATGGTGGATCGCGTGGAGACGATGGACGAGACCATCGCCCGGCTCCAGCGTGGCCGCCGCTCGCGGGCGCAATCGCAGGCGGAGCTGGATCGCCGCGCGAGACGGCTGCGGGCCGCCTCGCGCAGCGCGTGACCCTACTTGGCGTTCAGCGCCTCATCGAGGCGCTCGATGGCCCGGCTCGCCGTCCAGCAGTCGGGCCATCGCCGGTTGAGCCAGAGCCACACAGCTGTGGCCTCGCGGATCCATTCCGAGCGACTGGCGCGTCCGATCTGCGCATCCACCGCGGCCAGCGTTTCGTCCTCGATGAGCACGTTCACCACGCGCTTGGGCATCAGGCCTCCTCTATATTCTGCAGGGTCAGGTCTTTGTGCAACATCTCATACCTCCTCATATCATGCGGGCCGGATCGTCCAGAGCGCCGGGCGGGAGTTGCACCCGCCCGGGTACTGCCTGCGCTATTCAGTGAGTGATTGTGCACTTGTCAAAGTGTGCAATCGGAATGATATACTCGTCATACCACGGATTGTCGTCGAGCGGATTTTCCTGGAGCAGCTCGACATATTGCTCGTCACACTCAATGGTGATATGTTCCCGTTGCCATCCGATTTCCAGCGCTATTTCCTGCTCGGAGCAGTAATAGCGATAGACGCATAATCCCCACCAGGCAAAGCTGGCGGGGTCCTCAGAGGTGGCGGGCTTGAGCACGGCGAACGCCTCGGGGTCTCGTGTGTAATGCAACCATACAGTCTTCATCTTGCTGCTCATCTCCGTCCTCCTCGTTCCTGATCCTGCCCGTATTAGTGATGCGCTCATGCCCACATGGCGTACAGATTGTCAAGCTCGTCTACCCGGCGGTGCCAGATATACAGATCGCCGACAACCTTGCCGCCTGCCAGCTCCGGGCAGACTTCATAAGCATCGCATAGCTCACTAGCGCGTGCGGCTCCACACGCCGTTAGGCGGATGTTCGTTTCGGAACTGCCTAACCGACGTGCTAGATCTGACTGCCGTTCGAGGCGTTCTCGCAGCACCTCCAGGGTGGCTCGCT
>VFZS01000811.1 GCA_016871095.1 Acidobacteriota bacterium | reverse complement strand
CTGCGCTACCAGTCGGCGAAAGACCTGCTGGCCGACTTGAGCCGTTTGAAGCGGACGCTCAGCGCCGGTCCGGGCGCTCCGGCAGCGGGGCCGGAGCAGGCTTCGATCATCGTCCTGCCGCTTGAGAACCTGAGCCCCGATCCGGAGAATGCCTTTTTTGCCGACGGGCTGACCGACGAGCTCATCGCGGAGCTCTCGAAGGTGCGGGCCTTGCGCGTGATCTCGCGGACCTCCGCGATGCTGTTCAAGGGGGCCCGCAAGAGTGTGCCCGCGATCGCCCAGGAGGTCAACGTCCGTTACGTGCTGGAAGGAACGGTGCGGCGGGCCAGCAACAGTGTGCGCATCACGGCGCAGCTCATTGACGCCGCCAGCGACGCGCACCTGTGGGCCGAGCGGTACACCGGCGCCCTCGAGGATGTCTTCGAACTCCAGGAGCGCCTGGCGCGGCAGATCGTCGAGGCACTGAAGGTGCCCCTCACCGCCGACGAAGACCACCGGCTCGCGGCCCGGCAGATCGCGGACGCACGCGCCTTTGACTGCTACCTCCGTGCGCGCCAGATGATGTACGGCTGGAGCCAGGCGGGGCTTGACCGGGCACTGGAACTCACTAACCAGGCCATGGAGATCACCGGACCAAATGCCGTGCTCTACGCCACTCTTGGTGAGATCCACTTCTGATACCGGGATACGGGCATCCGGACGGACGAGCAGACACTGGAAACTGCGGGATCCTGGGCCGCCCAGGCGCTGGAGTTGGCCCCCGACTGCGCCCGGGCGTTCCAGGTGAAGGGCTCGATCGAGTGGAAACGCGGCGAGATGCGGGGCGCCATCCGCGACCTTGGCCGGGCGGTCGAATTGGGTGGCGGGGCCGACAGTCTGTGGATCCTGAGCTGGCTGTGCGCCCAGGTGGGAAGAATGGCGGAAGCACGGCGCTACGGAGATCGGGCTGTCTCCGTGGATCCTGGGAACTGGCTGAGCCGTATGGTTCAGTCGAGCGTCGCTCTCGTCAGCGGTGACGTTGAGGCGGCAGTAGCCGCGGCGTGCAGCATGCTTGACGTGGCTGGCGCGGCACCAATGGCGAAGATGTGGGCGGGGATGATCCTTGCCCACGCTGGGCGCGAGGAGGAGGCCTGTGGCCTGCTCCGGCAGGCCGCGGCCAGCGGCGAAGCCTGGTCCGTCGGGGGCACGGTTTGGGATGCCGCGCTTCGACAGGATCGGGAGGCTTTCCGCCGGGCGCTGGCAGACAACCCGCTGCTGGAGCTTGCCAGGATGGACAAGGAGTTCTCCTGGTGGTTCGCGGACACCTTCGCGCTGATGGGCGACACGGAGGAGGCGCTGCGCTGGCTGGAGAGCGCCATAGAACTCGGCTTCTGCAACCATCGCTTCTGGTCCGAGATCGACCCGTTTCTCGCCCCCCTCCGCACCGAGCCCCGCTTCCCGGCACTGATGGTCCGGGCGCGCGAACGCCAGCGGGCCTTCGAGGGGTGAGAGGACGCTCCCCGCTACCGGTGGCATACTTGAACGCTGCTGTGAGCAACGCGGACGCGGCCTTGCACTCGCTGGGCATGCCCACATTGAGGTTGGCGTGTTAGCATGGTGTCACCATGGTGCGCACGCAGGTTCAACTGACTGAGAGGCAACTGCACGCCCTGCGGCAACGTTCCTCGGCCACGGGCAGGTCTATTGCCGACCTGATCCGGCAGGGCGTCGAGCTCTACGTGGGTCCCGAGCAGCGCCCCAACCGCGAGGAGCAGATTGAGCGGGCGCTGCGAGTGGCCGGCAAGTTCTCCTCCGGCTCCGCCGGCGGCAGCCAGGAACACGACCGTCACCTGGCCGAGGCCTGGCGCCGATGACGGTGTTCGTGGACACCTCCGCGTTCTACGCGGTTCTGGACCGGGATGACTCGAATCACGAAGCCGCGCGGGCAGCTTGGGAGCGCCTCCTGCGCGGCTCGGCGGTTTTGCTGACCAGCAACTACGTGTTGCTGGAGACCAGCGCGCTCGTTCAGCATCGGCTCGGAGTCGCGGCGCTGCGTGCCCTCCACCAGGACGTGGTTCCCATTCTGAGGGTCGAGTGGGTCACGGAAGCGCAGCACCGCGCGGCTGTGGAAGCCCTCCTAACCGCCGCGCGCAAGAAGCTGAGCCTGGTGGACTGCGTCAGCTTTCAATTGATGCGGGACAGCGGAGTGCGCCAGGCGTTTTGTTTCGACAAGCATTTCCAGGAACAGGGCTTCGGGACCACCCCGTGAACATTGCCCCGGCTACGCGTGGGTAGTAGACTTACCTAAGCGCCCGCCATGATCGGCCAGACGATTTCGCACTACCGCATCCTGGAGAAGCTCGGCGAGGGCGGGATGGGTGTGGTCTACCGGGCCGAGGA
>VFZS01000810.1 GCA_016871095.1 Acidobacteriota bacterium | reverse complement strand
CGCCTTTTTGATGGCATCCTTGTCGATGGGCAGGTCACTCGGCAAAGGATGGCCATGTATCTGAGGCGGATGATGCGGCGGGTGGGGCGCAAGCGCCGGACGTACTGGGCGCTGGTCGAGTCGGTGCGGACCGAGCGGGGTCCGCGTCAGCGGGTGGTGGCCCACCTCGGAGAACTGAAGGCCCACGAGGAGAGCGGCTGGGCGCACCTCGCGCGGCGGCTGGACCGCCGGGAGCGGCCGCAGCCGTCGCTCTTCGATCCGCCCGCGTGCCCCGTACCCGAAGAGGGCCGCTACGTCTGGGTGAAGGTCAAGGGCGTCCGCCTGGAGCGGCTGCGGGACTTCGGCGACGTGTGGCTGGCGTTGGGCCTCTGGCGGCTGCTGGGTCTTGACGACCTGCTCTCGCGTCTGATGCCCGCCGGGCGTGAGGACGTGCCGTGGCCGGTGGTGGCGGCGATTCTGGCGATCGCGCGGTTCTGCGAGCCGTCGAGCGAACTCCACATCGAGGACACGTGGTACCGCCGCACGGCGCTGGACGATCTTCTGGGCATCGCTCCCGAGCAGGTCCACACGGACCGCCTGTATGGGGGGCTCGACCAACTTCTGCCTCACAAGGAGGAGATCGAGCGGCACCTGAAGGGCCGCCTCGGGGACCTCTTTGACCTGGAGTACGACCTGCTCCTGTACGACATCACGAGCACGTACTTCGAGGGCCAGTGCCTCGCCAACCCGATGGCGAAGCGCGGGTACTCACGCGACAGCCGGCCCGACTGCGTGCAGGTGTGCATCGGGCTTGTGGTGACCACCGATGGGATACCCTTGGGTTACGAGGTCTTCGACGGCAACACGAACGATTCGACCACGGTGGAGGAGATCGTCGAGGCGATGGAGGCGAAGTACGGCCGGGCCAGCCGCGTGTGGGTGATGGACCGCGGGATGGTGAGCGAGGCTAACCTGGCGTACATCCGCGGCCGTGGCGGGTCGTACATCGTCGGAACGCCCAAGGCGATGCTGCGGCAGTTCGAGAAGTATCTGGTCGAGAAGGACTGGCACGAGGTCCAGGCGGGCGTGGAGGTGAAGTTGGTGCCTGGGCCGGACGGGCAGGAGACGTTCATCCTGGCCCGCAGCCGGGACCGTCGCGAGAAGGAACGGGCGATGCACGAGCGGTTCCAGGGTCGCATGGAGGATGGGTTGAGGAAACTCGCGGCGTCGGCGGCAAGCGGGCGGCTGAAGGACGCGGGCGAGGCCCACCAGCGGCTGGGCCGGTTGCGGGAACGATACTGGCGGGCCGGCGGGGCGCTGGAGGTTGCCATCGCGCCGCTTGAAAAACCGGAAGGCAAGGCGCGGCTGTCGGTCCTGTGGAAGCGCAACGGGCGCTGGTGCGAGTGGGCGGCGGTGTCGGAGGGATGCTACCTTCTCAGGACGAACCTCGCGGAGACCGACCCGGCTGTGTTGTGGAAGCGGTACATCCAGTTGACGGAAGCGGAGTGGGCGTTCAGGATCACAAAGGACGAACTGGCGATCAGGCCGGTGTGGCACCACGGGGCCGACCGGGTGAAGGGGCACATCCTGGTCTGCTTCCTGGCATACGCGATGTGGAAGACGCTCGCGCAGTGGATGCGTGGGGCCGGGCTGGGGGACGCCCCGCGGACGGTCTTGGAAGAGTTCGCCCGCGTCAAGAGCGGCGACGTGCTGCTGCCGACCCGCGACCCGGACGGCCGGCCCGGCCGGACGCTGCGTGTGCGGTGTGTCACGGCGCCGGACGAATCCCAGCGCGTCCTTCTGAGCCGCCTGGGCCTCGCGCTGCCCGAACGCCTGCGCTGGCAGGAGGACATTCCCACGGCGGACTACCCCCGAGCCGACCGCCAAATGTAGTGGAAACTTCTGCCCCGAAACGGCCCTGGCACCCCCGCCAAGGCGCTTTTTGAGGCGCAACTGCGTAAGTTGGGCTAGCAACATTCCGCAGGGTGTCGTCCACTCCGAGCCCCCATTTGTAGGGGGCTCTTTCATTCCCGGGCCATGCCTCCAATAGCGCTGACGCCAAGATGGCGCCTGCCGCTTCGTTGGTGTCCTCATCCGTAAAGATAGAGAACATGGGGGAAATAGGAAAATTTTCAGTTCACGCCTCAAGTTTTTTTCGGCCACTTCGATAATCAACCCTGATGCCGGTGCTTGTGCGCCGGCACGGAGGTCTGGGACTCACCGTGACCTTCCCAGCCAAAAACGGGTCTTCGGGAAAGCGGGTTGCTGGGGCCCGCGACACGGGATCTCTAAGGAGAGGAAGCAATGCTAGCGATTAAGAACAACCTGATGTCCGAGAATGCCGCAAGGTACCTTGACCAGAGTTACAGCGCCCTCGCCAAGAGCGTACAGCGGCTGTCG
>VFZS01000809.1 GCA_016871095.1 Acidobacteriota bacterium | reverse complement strand
CTCGAACAGCACGCAGCCCTTCTTCCCTGGCAGCGCTTGCAGAATCCGCTCCAGCGTCGAGCGCATCACCCCGCGCAGCGACGAACCGGGAATCACCAGCCCCGCCGCGTCCCGGAAGCAGGCCGCCTCTGTCTTCTCGCTCACTCCGCCTCCCACGTGCAGGGCCGCCTCGGCCGCCAGCGTGCCCTCCACGATGTATCTGTTCTCCAGCGCCAGGAAACCCATCCCGCTCATGCCTCTTCCTCCTTCCTCCACTCGTCCCGCGAGCGGTGCAGCTTCGCCACCGCTCCCATGAACTCCCGCCACACCTCCAGCTTCCGGTCCACCGTTTCCCCTCGCTTTGCCAGCACCAGCTCAGACCGAGCGAACGCAAGACCCACATCCGCCTCCTCCCGCTCCCGGCGGGCCGGGCGTTGGACAGCCCGCCATGCCTCCTCCAGCGCCGCTGGCAGGTCTTTGAGCAGTAGCGTCCAGCACCCGGGCCGCTTCTCCTTCTTGGCTTGCTTCCCCAGGAATCCGCTCAATGCCGCCCGGCATTCATCCGCGGTCTTCCCCTTCGAACACGCTCTCAGCAACGCTGCAACCTGGCTCGCCGGCAGATCCAGTAGCGCCCGGCCTTCCGCCTCCACCCAATCCCGCGCCTGCCGCGCCACCTCCCCGCTGTCCCACAACCGCGCCCCACGCACCAAGTCCGCCAGTTTCACCGCACCCTCCTCCGGCAGTGGAATTCATCACACACCACGGCTTCTCCACAGCCCTCCTCCAGGCGTTCACCTATCCCACGCTCGGCTTGCCCCAGCCACCCGGCGAGGCGCTGGATTTCGGCGTCCCGCTGGCTCGCCTCCACAATCTTGGCGAATAGGAACGCCGCGCCCGCCGCGATGGCCGCTTCATCCCCCCGCGGCAGCCCCGCTTGCGCGTTCCATCCCGAAATGGTCACCATCCGGCTGTACCACGCCTCCAGCCGGTAGCCCTCCAGGAAACCCTCGGGCGCGCCCGCCGCTTCCTCGATGTCACCCGTTGTCAGCCACGACCGCGTGCACAGCCACTCGTCGTACACCAGGCACGGCGACCGCAGTGTCACCGTGAAGACCACCTTCCCCTTCGCCTCGAACAGCGCGTTCAAGCGCCGGAGCCGTTCCCCGATCTCCTCGTCCCCGTCGCGCCCCTCGGCTACCTCCAGCCGCGCCCGGCCCAGCCCGCGCGTCGAGCCCCGTCCCAAATACAGCTCTCGCGTCTTGCGCAGTTCCGCGGCTGCTTCCGCGCTCACCTCCTCAATCCCAATGCTCCCCTCCAGCCGCAGATTCGCGTCCAACACCTCACAGGTGAAGAACTGCCCCTCGCGCGGCCGCAAGGTGTAATAAGAGATCGCCGTATGCCCCGTCAGCCGCACCGGCGCCTCCACCTTTTTCAGCCCCAAACCATCCCACTCGTAGAAGCCCTCCGGCGCCTTGAGCTTGCCCTCGCAACGCCTGTCCCCGAGGTGCTCCCAGTCGCACTCTTGCGGCAGATCCTCCCCCAGACCTGCCTTCACCAGTAGATCCCTCGTCTCGTGCTTGTCCACCCTGGCGCACTCACGCGCTGAGAGCGGCCACGGAGCGCCGCCCTCGGGACGCAAATCCCCGAACTGCACCTTCCCTGCCAGGAACAACTCCTGGAACACCGCGTCTCGGTGGGCGGTTTCCGTGGTCAGCTTCCTTTCCCGCATGATTTCCGACGCCACCGCGCCCCGCCACACTCGCCCCGGAACGTGCCGCAGTGTCTCCAACTGGTTGCCCGTTCCCCGCTGCCGCAGAATCGACAGCGGCGACTCCAACCACAGCGTCGCTTCCAGCTTCATGACTCCTCCCGTAGCTTCCACGTGCAGCGCCCCAAGCCCCGCGCGCCGTCCGCGCCGAAATGCGTCAGCACCCGGCAAGCTTCCCGCAGCAACCGTTCCTCCTCCGCCTCCATCTCCCCGCTCACCGCTCCTTCGAACACCAGCCCGGCGGGCAGCGTCTCCGTGCTGAACAGCAACTGTTCCTTCACCACTCCCCTGCGCCGGTCCACCGCCGTCGAGGTTCGCACCGTGCTGTCGCCCGGCAGCCCCGCACCCCTGCCTGCCTGCTGAATGCTCCTTAGCACCAGCTCCACGTCCCCGGTGGGGTACGCGTCCCCAAAACGCAACCCGCCCGCTCGGGCCGGCGAGCCGAATAACCGGCACACCGGACATGGCTCCTCACCGGTGCACGCTCCTTTCGCGTCTCCGTACTGACACACCTTCCCGACTCCCCGCGCCAGCAGAACCCGCACCGCCGCGTGCCGCAGCCGGCCCTTGATGGCTGAGCCTGCCAGGTAGGGCATCCCGGCCCCGTCCCGCAGCACCGTGCGATCCGCACAACC
>VFZS01000808.1 GCA_016871095.1 Acidobacteriota bacterium | reverse complement strand
GGCGCCCGCCCGCGCCGGGGTTGGGCAGGGTGGGATCGAAATTGTTGTAGCCGTCCGGGAAGTGGCCCTCGGTGGTGGGGGGCGTGTATTCGTAAAGGATACCGAGGTTGAGAGTCAGTCGCCGGGGCACGCGCCAGTCATCCTGGGCATAACCGGCGTAGTAGTGCCACTGGTCGCTGACGAAGCGCAGCGTCTGGATGCGGGCCCCGGTGACGTACCCCAGCAGGAAGGTGGCAAAGCCGTTTCCGCTGGTGTTGGTCTGGTCCTCGGGCACGCTGGTGCCGGTGCGCCCGAAATCGAAGCCGCCCGTGCCGGTGTGCTGCCCATACCCGTTGTAGTGGTCGCGCTGGTACATGAAGCCGAACTTCAGGCCGTGTGTGCCGGTGACGAAGGTAAGGTCGTCGGAGAAAGCCCAGGCCTTATTGAAGGAGCCGCCCCATTCCTCGCGGCCCCAGCCGGTGTAGCCGTCCATGTTGACGCCGGGGAAGTCCTTGTTCGGGTCGGGCGTGTTCTTGATGCCCAGCTTGGCGCCCCAGCCCTTGTCGTAGTTGATGGAGGCCTTCATCTGCCACCAGTCGTTCCAGCCGGCGCTGATGTGATTCAACGTGCGCGGTGAGATGGCGTAATCCCAGGTCCAGCGGTACACGCGGGTGTTGGTGTTCTCCTCCCGGTAGTTGTTGAGCGGGACGGGGAAGCCCGGAGGTTCGCTGCCCAGGAAGTTGCGCAGGTTCTGACCCTAGTGGAACAAGAAGCCCACGCGGTGCTTGCTGCCGAAGTTCTGGTCCGCCTTGACGTCGAACTTGTCCCAGGGCTCGACGTTGCCGCCCGCGTACACGACGTAATTGTTGCGCGGGTTGGGGTTCAGAATGCCGGACGGATCGGGCATGTTCGGCCGCATGGTGGCCAGCGACATTACCTTCTTGGACAGCTCGCTGAAGCGCCCTTGCGGGATGCGCTGGCTAGGGAAGGGATCGCGGACCCACCGGCCGGCAGAGTCCTGCCTCAGGGTGGCGGGGTCGTAGACGGGCATCAAATTGCCCCTCGAGTCCTTCCAGTTGGAGAAGTCCCCCTGGTACATCTCGGGCAGGGGAATGGTCTGGAAGGAGGTGCTGGAGCCGCGCCGGTTGCGGAACCACTCGTAGGAGGTGAAGAAGAAGGTCTTGTTGCGGCCGTCGTAGATCTTGGGGATGTACCAGGGACCGCCCGCGGTGAAGCCGAAGTCGTTCTGCTTCAGGATGGCCCGCGGCCGGTTGAGGGCATTGCCGAACCAGTCGTTGGAGTCGAACTTGTCGTTGCGCAGAAACTCGTAGGCGCTGCCATGAAACTCGTTGCTGCCGCTCTTGGTGACAAAGCTCAGCATGCCGCCCCCGGCGCGGCCGAACTCGGCCTTGAATCCGCTGCTCTCCATGCTGAACTCGGTGATGGCGTCCACCGAGGGGGTGTTGATGGAGGTCCACAGCTTCTGGTCGAAGGGAGCGCCGGGCGTGGCGGAGATGCCGTCCACGGTCAGGTCCCAGCCGCCCTCCTGGCCCCCGCCAATGCTGAAGTTGCCGGTGTTGCGGGCCTCGGGGGCGATCAGGGCCAAGTTGAAGGGGCTGCGCATGGCGCCGCCAACCACCAGCGGCAGGTCTTCGACGAAGCGGTTGGTGATGGCGGTGGCCACCCGGGAGGAGTCCGTTTGCAGCGCCTGAATCTTGCCGGTGACGGACACGGATTCGCTGATGGCGCCCACGGTAAGGGCGGCGTCCACGCGCACGGTGATCCCGGCGGTCAGGATGACATCCGGGCGCACGAAGGTCTTGAAGCCGGGGGCGGTGATCTCCCCCCGGTAGGTTCCGATGGTCAACTGCGGGACGGTGTAATCGCCTGCCGCCGTGGTTTCGGTGGCGCGTTCGACGTTGGTGGCCAGATTGACCGCCTTCACCTTTGCGCCGGGCGTGACCGCGCCGGTCGGGTCGGTGACCGTACCCACGATCGTGGCGCGGTCGGACTGAGCCAGTCCCAGGGTGAGGGCAGCCAGCCAGACGGTGGCTACAGACAGTGTCAGTCGCATGTCAGGACCCCTTCAAGTCTAAGAACCCGTGAAATAATCGCCATAGACCACTCCCTGCCGGTCGTGGCTCGGTTGCATCTCATTACGCGTGCAGGCACTGGCCGAGCCGCGAGCGTCAGCGAGCGGTCGGGTTTACGCAAAGTGAACAGCATTGCCACTAGTCTCAATGCCGTTCAGTTAAGCCATGACCACTCCCTGCCGGTCGTGGCTTCCATGAGAAGGCCGGCCGATGTCAAGTCTTTTCATTTGGGCCGGCGGCAGCCGGCCCGGCAGGCGAAGCCTGCCAGCCAAGGCCTGCCATTCCCTCTTCTCAGCAGGCGCGTTCTGGC
>VFZS01000807.1 GCA_016871095.1 Acidobacteriota bacterium | reverse complement strand
GCCGGCTTACCTGCCGCGGGCTCCGGGCGCGGCCCAAAGCTGGTTGGAAAACCAGCTCGCAAACCTGGAGGTTCGCCCCACGGAACCGCCAGCAGGGCTTTGGTTGCGGCTATGCCGCGCTGTGGGTACCGCCGCCCTGAGGCACTCAACGGGCGACAGTCCGCGGTGCGACTCCCCGCCCGAGGCCGACAACGCTATGGAATCCCCCGGGCGTTTCCTGGTATCCTTGACCAGGATGGGAACCGGTCGATCCCCGTCGCCCATCTACGTCAGCACCCCCATCCTCAGGCCGGGGGACACCTCAGCCGCCTCCTCCCGCAAGAACCGGGGGAAGCTGATCGCTTTCGGATGGTATGGCGGGAAGTTCAACCATCTCAACTGGCTGTTGCCGCTGCTCCCCTCCTGCCACCACTACTGCGAACCATTCGCGGGTTCCGCTGCCGTCCTGTTGAACCGCGAGCCTGCCCCGGTGGAGACGTATAACGACATTGACGGCGAGGTGGCCAACTTCTTCCGGGTGCTCCGGGATCAGAAAGACGAGCTCGTTGAGGCGATCGGACTAACGCCCTTCTCCCGTGAGGAGTTCTACGTTGCGCTGTCCAAGACGCAGGGCGCCATTTCTGATCTCGAGCGCGCTCGCCGCTTCTTCGTGCGGGCCCGGCAAGCCCGCACAGGTCTGGCTCAAACCGCGTCCCTCGGCAGATGGGCCAACTGCAAGAACACCAGCCGCGCGGGCATGTCCGGGGTGGTATCGAGATGGCTTGGAAGCGTCCAGGATCTTCCGGCGATTGCCCTTCGGCTGCTTCGGGTTCAGATAGAGAACCGCCCGGCCCTCGAGGTCATCAAGCTCTACGACAACCGGAACACCCTCTTCTACTGCGACCCTCCCTACGTCCATGCGTCACGCGGGGACCGCAAAGCCTACGGCTTCGAGATGTCGGACCAGGAGCACCGGCAGCTCGCGGACACGCTCCGCGGAGCGAAGGGCAAAGTCGCCGTGTCCGGCTACCGCTGCGGCCTCATGGACCAGCTCTACAAGGGATGGCGTTGCGTCGAGGCCCCGCCGAAGAACTGTCACTCCATCAAGAAGGTCCGGCAGGAAGCTCTGTGGATGAACTACTGAGGCCATGCCGTGTCGCTTGACTATGGGGCCGCCCGCAGCCTGCTGGACCACCTCTTCTCCGAAGCGGAGCAGGATCTCCTTCGTCAGACGGCTCCCAGCGTACCCGAGAGCCTTACCCAGCAGTTCGAGACCGTCTTCCGATCGAACACCCAGGCATACCGCGAGGTGCTCGTAGGCTGCGCGATCGCGCGCCTCCAGGATCGGAGCATCAACATCCGCCTGCCCTACGTGAAACAGGGCGCAGACGCCTTCAACGGGAGGACTCTCGACGAGAAAGTTGTCAACCCGTTCCTGCGCGACAATCGAATCCCCAGCTCCGCCGGCCCCTACCTCGGCGTATTCCGTCGCTCTGTGACCTTCACCGAAGCAACCCGGGAGGGCCTGAGAGACAGGCCCGGATACGATGCCTTCCTTGCGCTGATCACCTACCTTGAGGGAACGCAGGATGAAGGCGAACTCCCGGGCTTCCTGAGCTATCTCCTGTTCAAGTTTGCGCAGCTTCGTGAGGCAGCCTCGATCCCGTTGAACCGGCTCCAGCGGATCAGTCTTGAGCAATACGATGCCCTAATAGCCGGTCTCTTGGCGACACCCAGCGGAGGTCGCTTCCCCGTGCTGCTCGTCCTCGCGGCCTTCCGCGCAATCCGCGATTTCTTCGGTGTCGATTGGACCATCGAGTGCCAGGGAATCAACGTAGCGGACGCCGCCGCGGGCGCGGGCGGTGACATCACCGTCAGAAGTGGCCAGCGTGTTCTGCTTGCGGCCGAGATAACGGAGAGGCCGGTGGATCGAAACCGTGTGGTCGCTACCTTCAGCACCAAGATTGCACCGAACGCGATCGAAGATTACCTGTTTTTCATTAGCCTGGCCGGCCTGGACGAAGCGGCCAGGACTCAGGCACAACAGTACTTTGCCCAAGGGCACGAGGTGAACTTCCTGGAAATCAAGGACTGGATCTTGATGTCTTTAGCCACGATGGGAACGGGCGGCAGGGCGCAGTTCAACCAACACTTGCTGGAGCTGCTCGACACAACGGACGTTCCGCAGCCCCTCAAGATGGCCTGGAACGCTCAGCTCAACCGTCTTGTCGGGGGATGAAGCCCTAGTCCTTAAGAGCGCGCCCTCAGGCCCTGTGACAGAACGAATCAGCCTGAACTGTCCTCATTCTAGTGGCCGCCAGGATCTGATGAACCATCACCCCATGGATCTGCGGCCCAACGCGCGGGTGCTGGCCACCGCCTTCAGCTACCCGGCCACCGGCGGCACCGGGCGC
>VFZS01000806.1 GCA_016871095.1 Acidobacteriota bacterium | reverse complement strand
GTCCGGCGGGGTGCTGTTGTGCGCGATGGGCGAGAAGGGGAACACCCCTTCGCTGAAATTCAGCTTGGGCACCTGCCCGGCTATGGAGAGAGCTGCCATGCCCGAGGAGTTGGCCACGGACACCGCCGGGAGGAAGTACAGCGGAATGGTCCCGCTGGCCCGCACTCGGACGAATTGATAGCCGGTTGCCGGGCTGGGATTCGCCTCCCACGGGCCGCTGGCGGTCTGGGCGAACGTGGTCTGCGTTCCCGCGAACGTGCTGGTGCCCAGGTTCCAGCGGTTGGTGTTGGTGGCCACCGCATTCTGCGCCCGGCTGATGCCCGCCCCGGTGCCGTCCAGTTCGACCGCCGCAGCCAGCGCCGCCGAGTCGGTGTAAGCCTGCATTTCGTTCTTGACCACGTACAGGCGGCCCAGGTCCACCGCCAGGCCGAGCATGCCCAGCATGCCGATCGCGCAGGCCCCGGTTGTGATCAGGGTAAAACCCCGTTCGTTACAGTTCCGCCAATCCCTGCGTAGCATAAATCTCGATGGGCATTTCGACCCGCCCGCCGGTTTCTTGAGCCTGCGGAATCCCTGAGGCACGCCCGCCAAATGCCCGACTCGTACTGGAGTGTTCCGCGTAGTCCCTTGTCGGCCGCTGACGCAAACCCACCCGTCGCGATATCCTGGCCATTAATATGCTGGGTCACGCCATCCTCTTGAATTTGCTCGCCCTCCTTGCGGCATGGGGGGCTGATCCAGCGGCGCCCGCCTGTTTCGCGGCCCCTACCTCAAGCAGGCCGGCCGCGCCAGCGCCAGCTACGCCTACCTGATGTGGACCCTTCGCCTGTAGGAACCGGGGACAGGCTAGGGTGTCCCTCCGTGGACGCCCCGGCCTGTCCCCGGTTCCGCTATCCTGTCAGTTTCCACATGGCTACCATCTTTCCGTTCCGAGCCTGGCGCTACAGCCCCGAGGCGGGACCGCTCGACCTCCTCGCCACGCAGCCCTACGACAAGATCACGCCCGCCATGCAGGCGCGCTACCTGGAACTGAGCCCCTACAACGCCGTGCGCGTGGTCCTGGGACCGCGTTCGCCCGCGGATTCCGCCGCCGACAACGTCTACACCCGCGCCCGCCGCTTCCTGGATGAGTGGACGTCCTCGGGTGTCTTGATCCAGGAGCCGGAACCCTGCTTCTACGCCTACTTCCAGGAGTTCACCGACCCGGACAGCGGCGAGCGGCTCGTGCGCCAGGCTCTGGTCGGGCTGGGCGCCGTGGAGGACTACTCCGAAGGCGTGGTGCACCGCCACGAGCAGACGCTCAGCGGGCCCAAGCAGGACCGCCTCGAACTACTCCGCCACTGCCGCGCGCACTTCGGCCACATCTTCATGCTCTACCCGGACCAAACCGGCGCCGTGGATGCGTTGCTGGCCGAGGCCGCCCAGGCCCCGCCGGACGCCTCGCTGCTGGACGACTACCAGGCCCGCCACACGCTGTGGCGCATCGCCGATCCGGATCAAGTCGCGCGCATCCAGCAATTGATGGCCGGCATGAAGCTGCTCATCGCCGACGGCCATCACCGCTACGAGACAGCCCTGGCGTTCCGCCGCGAGAATCCAGAGTTGGCCGGCGCCGATCGCGTCATGATGACCTTCGTCAACATGTACTCGCCGGGGTTGCGCATCCTGGCCACTCACCGCGTAGTGCGCAGCCTGGCCGGCTTTCAGACCGAGGGATTTGCGCGCCGCGCCTCCGAGGCGGGCTTCCGTGTGCGGCCTCTCACGGCGCTGGATGCCTTGCGGGCCGCCTGGGCCGAGCCGCATCCGGGCCGCGTGCTTATCGGCGCCGCCCTGGCCGGCGCCGAGACCATCCTCCTGCTGGAGGGCGAGCTCCCGGCCGGTGAGCTCCACCTGAAGGTCCTTCACGAAAGGCTCCTCGGAGATGCGCTGGGCATCAGCGAGCAGGCCGTGCGCGAGGAGAAGCACATTCGCTACGTACGCGGACTGGACGCGGCGCTGAGCGAAGTCCGCGAAGGCGGCGCCCAGATCGCCTTGCTGGTCGAGCCTGCGCCCATCGGCGAGGTCGCGCGCGTGGCTTTCTCCGGCCGCGTCATGCCCCAGAAATCCACCGACTTCTACCCCAAGCTCCTCTCGGGACTGACGGTGTACAGGCTGTGAGTTGTGGCTGGCACGTGCTGGAAATACCTGGCTGAGCCGCGACCGAAGGGAGCGGTCACCCCTGAGTCTGAACCGCCTCCATGGTCTACCTGATTACCTTCGTCTGTTACGGGTGCCACCTGCACGGCGACGAATCATGAACGACCTCAAGTCCTACGCCAGTCGCTACCTGAACCGAATCGGGCTGGATGAACCTGACCGAAGGCGGTGGGCGCGACATGGAAGTACCCGCTGGCTGTGG
>VFZS01000805.1 GCA_016871095.1 Acidobacteriota bacterium | reverse complement strand
CGGTTCTCCGCGGCGCCAGCTCGTTTGAGACTCCTCAGCATGGAGGGAGGGAGCGAGATCGTAATGGTCTCATTGCTCCTCATGCCGCGCCTGAGTTGATCTTACCAGGGTCAGTCGCGCCGCGCCGCCCTCACTGCGCCGGGACGTTGTAGAAGAAGCTGAGTTGGAGGCGGATCTGGGCGCCGCGGAACTCGGCGGGCAGAGGCGGGAAGGGGTTCGAGGCGCTGATGCCGGCCACCGCGGCGCGGTCCAGGGCGTCGGCGCCGGAGGGCAGCGCGATCACCAGCTTGGGCACGTAGCCGTCGCGGGCGATGGCGAACTGGATCTGCACCTTGCCGCGGCGGCCCAGGCGGGCGCTTTCCGGGATCACCGCCAGCCAGTTGCGCCGCACGGAGGCCAGCACCTGCACCAGGTAAGCCCGGAAGTCCACCCCCAGCGGGTCGCTCAGGAGCTCGAGGTTGCTGCGCGCGCCGGGCGAGGAGGGAGCGGGAAGCCCCTCCTGAGCGCCGCCGCCGATGTCGCCCACGACGAGTCCGCCGGATGGCCGCTGGCGAATGGCCGCCCGCGCGGCTTCCTGAACGGAGGTGGAGGGCGGCGCGATCTTGCCGGCGCCGGCGGGGACGCCTAACGGAGTCCCAGGCCTCTCAAAGGCCAGCTTGGGCTTCTCGGCCGGCTCGATACGCGGCGGGGGCGGCGGGGCGATGGGCTGAGCGCCGAGCGGCGGAGGCTGCACCCGCGCCACCGGTCCCTCGATGGAGGGCGGCTCGGGCAGCGAGGGCCGCGGAGCGCTGCGCGGCGACATGAGCGACTGTCCCGGCGGCAGCCGCAAGGGCGGCCGCGGCATCAGGCTTTCGACGGTGAACTCCTTCCCCACCCGGCCGCGCTGGGGCGCCGTTTGTGTCAGCTCGGACGGAGGCGCGATCAACGGCGCCAGCATGCGGAAGCCCGTCTCGGTACGGCCCGCGCTGATGACGCCCTTAGGCAGCGACGCCAGCACTGCCAGCAGCGCCGCATGGACCACCAGCGAAACAGCAAAGGCGCCCCTTCGTGGGCGAGGCCCCCCACCGGCCGACGCGAATGGACCCACCGCCGTCATTTACGACTTCCAGGATGCCAGCGTCTGGTCCACCAGGCGCGCGTGCTCTTCGATTCTACCAAGTATGGCCAGCGCCACTTCGAGCGCCTGGCAGGCCTGCTCGCCCGTAACGACCGGCTCGCGCCGCGTCTGTACGGCTTCGAGAAATGCTTCCACCTCCAGCGCCAGCGGCTCGGCTTTCTGGACCGGGAGCAGGCGCGGGCGGATCTCGCGTTGCGGGGTGACCTCGACGATGGCGGCGTCCTGCCGGGTGTAGTCCACCGAGATGTACTGGTGCGGCTGGAACAGGCGCAGCTTGCGGACCCGCTCAGTCGAGACGCGGCTGGCGGTGAAGTTGGCCACGCAGCCGCTGGGGAAGGCCAGGCGGACGCTGGCGATGTCCACCTTGGGCGAGAGCACCGAGATGCCGGCGGCGCGGATCTCGGCGGGCGCCTGCCCGGTGAGGGTCAGCACGATGTCCAGGTCGTGAATCATCAGATCCAGCACCACGTCCACGTCCAGGCTGCGCGGAGTGAACACGCTCAGCCGGTGTACCTCGAAGAACAGCGGGAGCCGGGCGATGCCGCGCAGCGCCGACACCGCGGGATTGAAGCGCTCGAGGTGCCCTACCTGTAAGACGCGCTCGCGGCGGCGGGCGGTTTCCACCAGGCGCCAGGCGGGCTCCAGGTCCGCGGCGATGGGTTTTTCCACTAGCACGTCGAGGCCCGCTTCCAGCAGGGCGCAGCCTATGGCGGCGTGGGACGAGGTCGGCGTAGCCACCACCGCGGCTTGCGCCCGGCCGGCCAGCTCCCGGGCGTCGCTCAGGGCCGAGCAACTGAAGAGCTGGGCGGCCTCTTCGGCCCGCGCGTGGTCGGTGTCCACCACCGCCACCAGCTCGGCCCGCGAGGACTCCCGGAGCACCCGCAGATGATGCCGCCCGAACGCTCCCGCGCCCACTACCGCCACTGGAATCTTAGGCAAGACGCCTCCACAGCCAGTATAACGGGCATACACTGTAGGGATGCCGCACCGACTTTCCCGCCGTGAGCTGGGCATGGCCGCGCTAGTCCCGTGCCTGCCTGACTCGGCGCCTTCCCGAGCGCTTGGACAGTCAGCCAACACGGGCATACGCGGAAGCGGGCGCGAACTTCACGAGGCAGGCACGGGACCAGGAGGCGCCGCAATGAAGCAAGCCAAGTACGGCGGCCCGCTGGACGGGCTGGAATCCCAGGTGGATCTGGCCAGTTTCGATACGGTCGTCTGGAGCCGCGAGCGCTATAAGGCGATGCCGCTGAAGCTGGCCTTCCGCGCCCAGAACCGCCGCCA
>VFZS01000804.1 GCA_016871095.1 Acidobacteriota bacterium | reverse complement strand
ATCCACTAGCCTCCAGGCTGCTTATCGGCAGAAACTGCCGGCCCGCAGAGCTAGTTTCGCTCAACGCCGCGGTTTCATGTCCTCGGCCATCCGCAATATGTACTCCGGCGGAATCTGCCGGATCACTTCCTTCGTCTCGCGATTCACGATCCGCACCAGCGGCCGGCGCGTCTCCCGGTCCAGCACGAACGTCAGCTCGTTGTCCTGCCCGAATAGCTCCGTCGCGTTCAGCGCCTTCACCGCCCGGATCAAATCGCGGTTCTCCGCCAGTACCTCGCTAGACCCCGACAATCCAGGCATCACGGGCGCCGTCAGGTTCAGATGAATGGACCCGTTGTCCATGTCGGCCTCCTGGGGGAAGACTGCTCCCCCTCTAGGCCTCATCGGATGGTTTCTGGCGGATTTGAGCCAAACACACCCGGCGCGCCACCAAAAAGCGCCTTAGGGCTTGCCCAAAAATTAAATCACATTCGCAGTCGGGCGCACGCTGTAGTTCCAGAGGCCGAGCGTGTTGTGTCGGATGAGGTTGAGCTGGCGCATTTGCCGGTCGGAGACTTTGATTCCGGTGTCGTAGTTTTGGGGAATCAAATAGGCGCTGACAGCGAGGCCGGTCTCGGTCTTGGTGGTGCGGATGAAGTTGAGCATGGTCTCGATGTCGGTGAGCGGCTGGCCGGCCCAGTTCTTGCTGATCTCGCTGAAGAGGCGGTGCTCGATGGGGTTCCACTTGGAAGTGCCCGGTGGATAGTGGCTCACGGTGACGGTGAGGCCCCAGGGATCGCAAATCCTGTCTTGCAGAGCCTTTTTCCAGGCGCGGCAACGAGAGCCGTTGCTTCCGCCCGCATCGGCCAGGATGAAAATTTCGTGCGCTTGCGGATAGCGCAGACGTCCCTCGCACTGCCACCAATGAGCAATCGTATCGACGGCGAAGTCCGGCGTGTCATGGCTGAGGCCCACGAACACCGACCCGCGGTTGGCTCGGAGATCGTAGATGCCGCGCGGGGTAGCCAGCGCTTGGGCCTCGGAGCGGAAATCGTGATCTTTGACGAGTTGCGGTTGGCGGTCCCACTTGGCGCCGGGATTTTTGAAGTTGCCGATCAGTTCTTTCTTTTTGCTGTCCACGCTGATGATGGGCAGGCCCTGAGCGGCAAAACGCTGGCGCTGCCCACCGATGTATAAGAACTGCTGGTTGCGGAGGGGGCTGTTGGAGGAAGCGATCTGTTTGCGGTTGACACGCAGTTTGTAGCGCAGTTGCTTCAGCAGGCGGCCGACGGTGTTCTTGCTCACGGCGATTCCCAAGGCGGCGAGTTGTTCGGCCACCTTGCGTGTCGTCCGCCGGCTCCATTTGATGCCGGTGATGGGATCGCCGGCCGTGTCGTGCTGCATCAGTTCTTCGATCCGGGGGATGACTTCGGGCGTTTTTTTTCCGCCGGTTTGCGTCCAGCGCCGGCTTTGCGGATCCGTTCCAAGTCCAGATCTTGTGCGAGGAGTTGACGCCGGCCCTTGCCCACCGTGTGCGCGTCCAGGCCGAGGAACCCGGCGATGCGCTGATCTCCGCCGTAGCCGAACTTGAGCGACTCCAGTCCTGCATAGAGGCGGCGTTGCTTCTCGTTCAGCGTGCTGAGAAAGAGCACGATAGCCGCCTTGACTTCATCGGGGACGGTTTCCTGTTCCGCCACACTGCCGGCCAGACTGGGCTCGGCCTGAAGGCGGCGCCGGGCCAGCAATTGACGCTGACGCAGACCGGGATCGGCCGAACAGTACAGATACAGGCCGCTGACGGATTCGCGAGCGATGCGCCCTTGCCGAACCAGCCGCAGCAGGGGGTCCTTGGTTCCGACATGCAGCAGGTGGTCCAGTTCTTCGACGAAATAGCCTTCCGTGGACTTGTCGACGAAGGCCGCTGCGGTGTCCAGCAGAGTGCCCTGGCGCGAAAAGCAGACGGAACGGAACGACCACAAGCCATTCTCGTCGAAGCGCGCGGTTTCCTCCAAGGTGTAGTAGCTGCCCCGGTGGGAGTAGCTGGTTCGATAGGCGAGTTGCTTGAGCTTGCGAAAGACCGTCACATCCACTGCGGTTCCCAACGCCTGCTTGAGTTCCGGCATGGTGGCGATCTGCGTGCGGCGCAGCATGCGCGCCAGATCCTCGGCATGGAACGATTCGGTTCTCATAATGTTAGACGTCCGCCCACTGAGAACGCCTACAGGTAGAACTCTAACATAATGAGGGGCTCGCGTCCACCACAGCCGATGCGCCTGAGAATCCCGCCACTCAATGGTCAGAACTCGCCTTGAGTGCCGCAGCCTGCAACTTGCCCAACCGTGTCGTATTGCATGATCTACGCCTGACTACGGGGCTTTATTTCTGGGCAAGCCCTATGCCAGTGGCGTGGACCTGATTGGCA
>VFZS01000803.1 GCA_016871095.1 Acidobacteriota bacterium | reverse complement strand
TGAGGTGCTCACCAGCACCCAGTCCCGCACCTGGCCGTGCTGGTCTTGCTCGCGATTCACCACCGCCGTCAGCGGCACCGGGCACTGGCTCCAACTCAGCAGTCCGGAGCCCAGGCCCAGCCAGGTGTGCGGCGGGTCACTCGGCAGGGTCCCCGGCCTGCTGTGCTCCTCGGCTGGCCTCTCGGCTTTGCGCCGGGCCAAGGTCTGCTGGCGCTGGGCTTCCCGCTTTGCGACTCGGGCGGGTTTGGGCGTGGCGGTCGGGGCCGGCTCCGGCGGGGCCGCAGGCACGTAAGGTTCCCAGCGGAAGTCGCGCAACCGGGTCAGCCCCAGCGCATCCGCGTGCAGGTCCATGTTGGCGCGCACCGGCAGGATGGTCTCGATGCGATAGTCCTGCTGGAGCCGTCCCATCTGCGCCCCGTCGATGAACCCGCGATCCAGGATGAGCACCTTGATCACCTCGCGGCCCACCGCGCGGACCACCTCATCCACCAACTCATAAAGGATGGGGCACTCGTGCCGCCGGCCGGAAACCACTCGCGCCGCCACCACCAAGAAGAAGTTCAGTTGCCGGTTGAGGTGGATCAGGCTGACCAGCTTGTAGCAGCGGTGCTGCTGATAACGCTTGTCGCGGAGATCCACCTGGTCGGGATCCACCGGGTGGTTGTGCTCGTCGAACCACAGCAGATCCGAGCCCTCGTAGTGTTCGTTGTCGGGGACGAACAGGTAGGAGCCGTCGCCGATGAACAGGCCTTCTTCATCGAACAGCCGCAGCGAACGCAAGCAGCGCGGCACTTCCCGGTTGAACCAGGCGTGCAGCCGGTCCACGTCGGTGTCGCGGGCGAACTTGCGTAGGAAGTCCTGGTCGCAGGGGGTCTGGCGGTCGTAGTCGTTCTTGCGGTTGAAGCCGGGACACGAAAGTGTCACGTCCTGAGTTTCCGGATGGATACTCTTGCGGCCGCCCCGCTCCGGTCCCAGGGCGTCGATGAGGCCGCCCGAGCGCAGCACGCGCGGGAAGGCGTGATAGCCCTGGGAGCCGTGCAGCTTGAGGGTGAGTTCGCTGGCTAGGTACAGCCAGACGGGGACCTCTGCTTTCTTGCGCGGCGTGGGGTAGTGCTGCGCCAGACGGTTCAGCACATCGCGGCGAATGAGGTGGCGGAAGAAGTCCGCCTCGGCCGCCTCCGAGACATGCTCGAGGTAATCGATCGCGCCGCGCGATAAGGCGTCCACCACAAAGGGGCGGTCGTACTGGAAGGCGACTAGGTCCATTACGGTTTGCGCCTCCGCGCGGCCGGCGGGGGTGGCGGAAGCCGCAGGGTCTTTTCCAACTGGTCGACGGCCACCAACAGGCGCCGGTGGAGCTTGACCAGCGCGGCGCGGGCTTGGCGGAAGCGGCGGTAGTTCTCGGTCCACTGCCGGAAGCGGGCGCGCTGGCCGGCGGGGAGGGTTCGCAAGCGGGTCTTTCCCTTCTCGGACCAGGAAAGCACCGTCGAGGTGTGCAGCGGCCCTTCCTCGGCAGCGCAGTGGCAGGAGGGCTTTCCGCAGCGGGTCTGGAGTTGGTAGACGGAGCCCTTGACCAGCTGGCGCGGGGGGAGCAGTTGCTGGAGTTGGCGCTGGTGCTCGGCGCGCAGCGCCTGGAGGGCCAGGCGCAGGCGGCTGGCGCGGTCGGTTTTGAGAGTCAGGACAGGGACCTCCTCTTTATGTTATATATCATGAAAACCTAAAGCTGTCAACATGTTTTTTCAAAAAAATGAGATCCGGCCAAGAATTTTTTCGAGGGGAGCCTTCGGGGCGCTGGACCGCTCCCCACCCACGACACCGGGTGGTCCCTGGACAGCCCGCAGACAGCGGCCTTGCCCCGACCCACCCCCGAGCCGGCAGCCTACCCGCCGCGACGGGCTATCTTACTGTCTGAATCGCAGTTTCCCTTGCCCTCCCCCAGGTCTGCTCGCGTCGCCGCACGGGGACACTCTCGAAAGACCGCCCTAAGTTGTTGAAAATACGTTCGGACCGAACATGCGGCTTTTTCATCCCCATGGGTGGGCGTCGCCGCCCATGCGCAACAGACGGAACGTTCCCCCGCGGAATTGCGGGCGCGTAAGGTCAGCGCGCGGGCGGTGGGGAACGTTCGGTCTGTCCCCGGTGGGGGCGGGCCGCCGCTAACTGCGCCTGGCGGGCCAGGTCGATAGCTTCCGCCAGCAGGCGCGCGGCTTCCTGGGGGGCGTGAAAGCCCTTCGAACCGTCGGCGGCTACGAAATCGGCGCGGAACTGGGCGTGGTGCCGACCCCGTCAGGGCTTGGCCTTGCCCTTGTTCAGAGCAGCCAGCCTCCGGAGTTGTTCGGCATAGGAGGGGACACCGTGGTCCCCCCGCAGGGAATCCGGGAGGAACTGCCGATCATAGGCTC